>URQL01000004.1 GCA_900550005.1 uncultured Erysipelotrichaceae bacterium | reverse complement strand
ATATATCGGCATTTACCAACTTATGAAAAGATAATCAGAAATTTAGTAAGTTTTTCTTTTAAAAAATGTCGTTTTCAATTATAATGTTAATTAATGGAGGTACCGATATGATCAAATCCGTTAGAGAAAATTTCGAACACGAAATTATCATTAACAAATCACGATTTATCTGTGTTCTTGTCCCTCTCCATTCCATCGAAGAAGTACAAGAACATCTAGAATTATATAAAGAAATTTATCCTGAAGCAAATCACTACTGCTATGCCTATATTTATGATGGTTCAATTAAAGCCAGTGATGATGGTGAACCTTCTAAAACAGCAGGGATGCCTATGCTGAATGTTTTACAAAAACAAGAACTCAATCACATCTTAGCTATTGTCATTCGTTATTTTGGGGGCATCAAATTAGGTGCTGGGGGATTGGTAAGAGCCCATAGTCAATCTGTCTCACAAGCTTTGTTAGAAGCACCAATGGTGACTTATGAACTTTGTCCCCTCTATCAAATTACCTTTGATTATTCTCTACTAAAAATTGTAGATTATCAAATCCGTAAATTTAACATAAAAGTCACAAACAAAGCGTATGATGAAAAAGTTCGTTATACTTGTTTTGTAAAAGATGTTCATTTCTTTGATTTACTTCAAGAAGCTTCATCAAACCAATATGAAAAAGAATTTATAAAAAATGAATACATTGAAAAGGAGGAAGAAGTGGATGGATAAAAAAGAAAAATCACTTAAAATACTACGTAAAGTGCTGATGATTTTTCCATTTATCGTCTCTATTGTTGGAGCAATTTTGTTATTTGTATTCCCTTATTTAGGAACAAAAATCAACTTACTTATTTGTTTAATTATTTTTGTTTTATCATTTATTGTTTTAGGTTTATTTATCCTATGCAAAAAGAAACAATCAAAAATTATTTTTATCATTGCGATTTTATTTAGTTTAATTACCACAAGTGCTGTTACTTATGCTGATTACATTTATTTTAGATTACATAGTGAAATTGGTAGAATGACGACAAATGAAGAATATGTCTATAGCTATATTTATGTTTTAAAAGGATCAAACATCGCTTCAAGTAAAGATTTAGCAAATAAATCGATTGGTTTACAATCATCAAGCAGTACAACTTGTTATCAAACGATTATTGATGGATTAGATAAAGAAAATATTCAAGGCTATACTACTTCCTCATACAGTAACTTCGTAAATGCTGCAGGAGACTTACTAAATGGAACGATTCAAGCGATTGCCGTCGATGAACAAGGGCTAAGCATGATCAATGAAGTATATCCAGAATTTAATACAAAAGCAACACAAATCGCTGAATTCAAACAAAAAGTCGATACTTCATCTTCATCTACCTCTGTCAACATGGCTAAAGAACCTTTCACTATATTAATCAACGGGGTCGATACACGTACAGGAGATTTAAATACGGGAAGTAATGCTGATGTTATTATGTTAGCAACATTTAATCCACAAACCATGAAATTATCAATGATTTCTATTCCTCGTGATTCTTATGTCAATGTTCCATGTCGTGGTGGTTATGATAAAATCACTCACTCTGGTTCAGGAGGAATCACATGCACAATCGAAGCACTAGAACAAACTTTTGATATCACGATCAACTACTACGTCAAAGTAAACTTCAAAGCTGTAGTCAATTTAGTTGATGCAATTGGGGGAATTGATGTTAATGTTCCAATCACTTTCTGTGAACAAGACAGTAATGATGTTCCTGATACGATTTGTTTAAATGAAGGTTATCAACACTTAGATGGTGAACAGGCATTAGCATTATCACGTCACCGTAAAACGTTACCTAATGGCGATATTGGTCGTGGAGTAAACCAACAAATCGTTATAGAAGGAATGATCGATAAACTCGCTTCTGGTCAAATTATCACAAGTTTAGATAGTTTACTTTCTGTTCTAGGAGATAATGTTCAAACAAACATGACACAAAAAGATATGTATAACTTATTTAACTTACTTACAAACCTAGGTTCTCAATCCACTTTCTCAAATACAAGTGCTTTATCCATTTCATCAAGTACCATTGCTGGTCAAGATGCGATGATTTATACGGATTGGGCAGGTACAAACATTTATTACTATATTCCTTATAAAGAATCTTTAGAAGCTGTAACAACGGAAATCAATCGTATTATTGGAACAGAAGATTATCCACTTCCAACAAGTGACTTTGCTTTTGATGCTAATAAACCTTATGATCAATATGAATTAGAAACATCAAATGGTATTGAAGCTTCTTATGGAACGCCATCTTATGATGTATCTAAATCCACATCATCAAGTAGTAGTTCTTCATCATCTTCTTCAAGTCAAGGTAGTACTTCAAGCAGTTCTTCAAGTAGTAATTCAAATTCAACTATTCAAATTGAAGTTCCAAGTGTCACCCTTCCTTCATCATCGTCTTCGTCATCACAAGACACAAGCGATACATCCTCTTCAACAGAGGAAAATACAAGTACAGAAACCACTGCTCCTACAACATCATCAACAACTGAAAGTAACAGTGAATCCACAAGTACAAGTGAATAAACTTTATTAAAACTAGGGAAACCTAGTTTTTTTGTACATTGACGATAAAGTAAAAGCATGCTAAAATTTTATAAAAATAAGGAGGTTCTATGAAAAAATCTATTTATCGTCTAATTATATTACTTATTGGAAATGCCTTACTTGCCTTGGGTGTAAGTGCCTTTATTACGCAAACAGATTTAATTATGGGTGGAGGAACGGGAATTGGTTTAGCCCTTCATCATTTTTTTGGAATCGATATGTCACTTGCTGTATTAATCATTAACATTGCCATGTTTTTATTAGGTTTTATTTGTCTTGGTAAACAATTTGCCATGTTAACCATTGTAAGTACGATTGTTTATCCATTCTTTCTAAAATGTTTTGAAATGATTCTAGAAGTCTATCCACAAAACTTTGATATTTTTACTTCAAGTATCTTTGGTGCTGTATTTATTGGTTTGGGAATTGGTCTTGTCTTAAAAGAAGGAGCAAGTACCGGAGGAATGGATATTCCCCCTATTATCTTAAATAAAAAATTAGGGATCCCAACATCCGTCTTGATTTATATGTTTGACTTTATTATTATTTTATCTCAAGCATTCTCAATTGATTTACAAACATTACTTTATAGTTTTATTGTCTTATTTGTCAGCACTGTAACCATTGATAAAACCATGACATTAGGTTCTACTCAAACACAAGTCTTTATCATCTCTCCAAAGTACCTTGAAATCAATGAATGGATCTTAAACCATATGGATCGTGGAACAACTTTTGTTGAAATTACAACAGGTTTAAAAAGAACTGAACAAAAAGCGGTCTTATGTATCCTATCAAAACGTGAGTTACACACACTAAGCCAAGGTATTCAAGAAATTGATGAAAATGCTTTTACAATCATATCTGATGTTCATGAAGTTCACGGTCGTGGATTTAGCTTACCTAAAATTAAGGCAAAATAAAAACGAGATACAAAATCTCGTTTTTATTTTCTAAAGAATTGACTGATATAATCCCCCGCATTCAATTCAACAATCTTATTAAAGAAATCATATTGGCTCATATCCCCACATTCAATTTGATCATGTAAATTTCCATCATGAATATAAATTAATTTTTTAGCATAAGAAGCCACCATATTATCATGTGTAACTAAAATAATCGTCATGCCTTTTTCATTAAGTTCTCTTAACGTTTGCATAAATTCATGTGATCTTTTACTATCTAAAGCCCCAGTAGGTTCATCTGCAACAAGTAAACTTGGATCAGAAATCAACGCTCTTGCAATCGCAACACGTTGTACTTGACCTCCTGAGCATTGGTTTACTTGATGATTTAATAAACTTTCAATACCTAAATCATTAGCTAAAGCATGAACTCGTTCATCGATTTCATGACGTGGACGTTTCGCTAAAACGAGTGGTGTTGCAATATTATGATAAACATCCATATTATCTAATAAAATACTATTTTGAAAAATATATCCTAGATTCTTATTTCTAAAATCCGCTAATTCATAAGAGGAAAGCTTGCTTACAGACTGTCCATTGATTTCAAGTTTTCCTTTTGTTGCACGATCCAAAGTCGCTAAAATATTAATTAATGTACTTTTACCACTTCCACTTGGTCCCATAATAGCGACAAAATCACCAGGATAAATCTCTAATGAAATGTCATGTAACGCTTCCGTTTCATTGTCTAATCCTTGATTATAAACCTTTTTAATATGTTCTGCTTTTAATATTGCTTCACTCATTATTCGATCCCCCTAATCACTAATTTATTGTAATAACTAATAACCACTACCGATAAAACATATAAGAAAATACTTACCGCTAAAATAAGTAAACAAAGTCCCTTGGTACTATGTAACATCTTAATTGCAAATACACAAATTCCAAATAAAGATAGACCAACCGAAATAAAGTAATACCATGCATTCGCTTTCTTAGATATCTTAATAAGATCATCTTTATGATAACCTACGACATACAAAATACGATAATTACTTATTCCATGTTGAACATCTAAGATATTTTTCAACAAAAGTAATACCATTAATACAATCAATAAAACAATAAATGAAAAACAAGCTAAGATTTGTACAAATAACGTTGCTCTTGTTGTTGCTTCAAAAATAAAGAAGGGTAAAGCCATATTCATCACTAATAAAATCATTTGATTACTACTTAAACGATGATATATTTCTTGAAATGCAACATAGTCATAAGGATTCTTATATAAACGGCTTTGTTCTAAAGAATTAAATAATCTTCCTACTCTTGTTCTTAAAAAAGTAACTAAAGATAATCCTATAATAAGGATCAACCCACAACAAATCATTGGGTCATTAGAAATCAATATACCAATTAGTCCTATTACATATAAAATCATTGGTAAATAAAAACGATATTTCTTTTCTTGAATAGGATCTTCTTCCACTTTTTCAATAACCGGAGCAGCGGCCATTTTTTTCGTTAATTCTTTATTGATTTCAACTTGTTTTTTCATGATCTCAGCGATATCTTCTCTTGATTTAGCATTAACTAAATCGTCATTTCGCATCATAGACATACCCGCTCCCATGCTTGCACCAACCGTACTCACACTTCTTTTGAAACCACCTGGAACATATTTTTTTTGTTTTTTATCTGTTTTATTAATAATATCTGCAAGTTCATTTTTATAAATAAAAGATATATTCAACATAACCATTAACAAACACTTAGAAATCTCAATCCCCACCATTTCCACTAAAGCGGTAGGTGAAAATTGAATATTAAAAGGAATTGCTACAACTTGACTGGCATAACGGATAATGAAAATAAACATCACTTTTCCAAGTATAAAAGAAATAACCATAGATACGACAACCATTAAAAAATATTCAACAAGCAAAAATAAACCTAACTTTCCTAATGTTGAACCGGATAAGGATAAAAAAACAATTTGTTTTCTTTTTTCTTCGATATAAAATGTATTTAAATAAAATGTCATTGCAAAAAGCAATAAAATGACGATCAATGTCATAAAATTAAACATAGCTCCACCAAAATAAAGTACATCAGGATAATTAACTAATTCAAAGAATACATATTCAATTGATGTTAATAATACTAAAATCATTGAATAGGCTATACTTAATTTTATATTATTTTTTAAATCTGTTACTATAAATTGCCACATAATCTTCTACCTTTCTCTTTCCATAGAATTTATTATAGCACATATTTAAATTTATGTAACCACTTTCTCTAATAAGCAACAAAAAAGGTAGATTACTCTACCTCAAGAATAAGAACTTGAAATTCTTTCTTTGCTGTATGATTACTTGCATCTTTTACCTCAATTGAGGCAGGATAAATCCCTTCATGATCAAAGTCAACCTGAGAAAGATTTAATTTTACAACTACTTTTGAAAAATCTGTTACCTCAAAGTGAGAATTAAAATCATAACCCTTCATTCCTTTATTGACCTCAATGACATCATCACCATTAATAATTGGCGAGTACGGATCATCAATTTGTATTGTAATCACATTAGTTGTAAACCATTTTTGATAAGACATGAATTACCTCCACTGATTACTTCATAATCAGAAGGGGTTTCCTTTGGTTATGAGGGTAATCTCAAGTTGGGAGTTTTAGCTCAAATCAAGAATAGATGATTTAGTTTGTAAATCATTTTCTTCTTGTTTGAAACAATGCCAATCCATGTGGCGACTATACACTTAGGTAGTCCAAAAATGCATCCAAAATCAGGGTAAAAAATGAATCAAAGAAAAAAAGCCAATTCTCCCCCACCTGAATTTCAGATAGGGTCCTCTTGGCTAATTAATAGAGTAAGATTCAGTTTCATCCTATTTATGTATAAAATTATTAAATCTCACTTTTACATCTTCAGGAACACTGTCTAATATTTCATAAGGTTCATCATAATTGTAACGCACATATATTTGTTTTGTTTTAGATAAAGACTTAGGTAAAACGAGTAACAATAAAATAAGAATAACAACTAGAAAAGCTATTTTATTCTTATTCATACATCTTCACCCTATCGTCATCGACAAGTTCATATTCTTTCTAACTAAATTAGAACGGATTCTTTATTTTAATTCTAGAACCATTTGTATTTCTTTAAATTGTCTATTTAAAAAAGTATATTCAATTTCTTTAATTTCTTTAAAACCAATATCTAAATACATCTTTCTTGCAATTAAATTATCTAAAGATACACTAATGTATAATTTATCTGCTTGATGATGTTCTTTAAAATAATTCAAAAATTCAAGGACTGCTTGTTTACCATAACCTTTTCCTTGATATTGTTTTCCAATCATAAAACGGCTCATCGACCAACCTGGATAGGTTTCATCATAATCATATAAAATAAAACCTACCATCGTTTGATGATCATAAACTGCTAATGTATATAAACCCTCTTCATAGGCTGCTTCAACTAAGGATTGCTTATTGTCTGCCACAAAGTTTTCTTGGCTTTTATCTAATTCTAATTGAATACAATCCCAATAATTTGATTTATCGATTTTTTTTAAATTCATTGTTATCCTCCTTGTAAAAAAAGAAGGTAGATTTCTCTACCTAAGGATTAAGATAATCTCCACCTTCAATACCTAAATATTCTTCCAATGTTAATCCTGAATCGTAAATGGCTTTTGCTTGATCACCAACATAACGAATATGCCATGTTTCTTCACGGTATCCGGTAATATCTTCTTTTGCTTTAATATAACGAACAATGAATCCATAACGCCATGCATTTTCAGCAATATATTTTACTTCTGGTGCACTTTCAACAAGTTGACCATTATTATCAAGTAAGTCGAAAGCATAACCGCTTTGATGCTCAGAATAACCTGGTCTTGCAGAATAAGTATCTGCTGCAGCTTGTCCATCAATCGCTACATAACTATTATAAAGAGAAGCTTGATATTCATAACTACGATATCCACTATAAGAAGATGAAATATTATAACCTAGATTTTGCATTTCTTTAATAAAAGCACGTACTTGGTTTCCTGCTTCTGCATTTTCACCTGGAGCATAATCAGCTGGTAACCCATGTTTCTTATTTACTACTAAAATTCCATTTACATAATAGAATACATCACCGCCTGAACTATTTTGAACAATTTGCTCATTTTTGCCAATAGAATTATCTTCTACAATAGGCTCATTTTCAACAGGTTTAAAAATATTTACAGTAAATGTTTTATCCGAACTATTTGATGAAGCATCTGTAGCTCTAATCATAGCATCATAAGAACCTTCTGAAGAAAAATCAACTTTTGACAAGTCAAATTCACTTTGAACATCATTCAAATCCGTCACATTAAAATGATCTGCAAAATTGTAATCTTCTGTATTCATTTCAACTTCAATGACATCATCACCTTCTATTGTTGGTGGTGTTGTATCAGAAACTGAAATATTAACAATATATTTTGTAAAATTAATTTTATAAGTAAGCACATGTTCACCTATTTTTAAATAATCCTTACCATCCTCATAAATAAGTAAACTCGTATCAACATCTTTAGCATTAGAATCAATTTGATCTACTATTGTACATTCTTGTCCATATTCATAATTAATTTGCTGAATTTGTGGTTTTGGATTCATTATCTTAAATAAAATTACAAAAATAAGAAATATAAATAAAAGTAATAGGAAAATTATAACCCTCTTTTTCTTCATTTAATCTTCTCCTCGTATAAAAAGAGATTTATTACTAAAGATCATTTGGTAAAAATTGTGAATCAATCACAGCTTTTGTACGATCTTTAATAATTTGAATGCTAACCACATTTCCTTCATAGCCATTTAAAACGTGTTTACTGGCTAGTTCATCATTATATTGTGATAACTTGTATGCTTTATAATTGTATCGTTCTTCCATAATATTTGATTGATTACCTTCAAAATGAATCATAGTTGGTATCCATTTAACATTTTCTATTGTAATTTGTTGATCCTTTTTAACAAAATCAAATGTGATTTCACCACCAATAGCATTATCAGTAGTTAACATTCCACCAATAAAATTACCTAAAGAATAAACACAAAGCATTTGATTTCCATTTTCACCAGTAATCCATTCAACAGGTTGAATCGTATGTGGATGGGTTCCAATTACAACATCAACTCCCAAATCAGCAAATAATTTTGCATAATGTGTTTGAAAATCATTAGGTGCAAAAGTGTTTTCATCACCCCAATGAGCTGAAACAATAACTACATCACTTATTTCCTTTGCTCTAGAAACTTCATCTTTAATTTGATTTTCATCAAAATAAGAAACGTTATAACTATTAGGTGGTTCAATTCCATTTGTGCCATATGTATAAGCTAGAAAACTAAATGTAATGCCTTTTTTTGTAAAAGTAGGTATCGTATTAAAACGATCTTGTGATGTATAAATACCATCCGTAACAATATTTGTCTTAGCAAATGCTGCTAATTCGTTTTCTATTCCTAAATCAGATTTATCCAAACAATGGTTTGTTGCTAAATTGGCTAAATTAAATCCTGTATCTTCTAAATTTTTAGCAATCTCTGTAGGCGAATTAAAAGTTGGGTATCCTGATAAACCTAGCTCTTCACCGCCTAATATTGTTTCCTGATTTATAAAAGCAATATCGGCATTAGATGCATCATCTTTAAAATTTTCATACATCTTTTTAAAATCATATGTACCATCTTCTGTTAAAGCATCTTTATATACTGTATCATGGATAAGATTATCACCTACCCCCATGAACGAAACAACTGTTTCATCTGTTTTTTCCTCAGTGGAATTCGTTTTTGGTTGTTCGACTTTTTTACCCTTTTTCATAAAATTAACAACTAATACAACTATTATTAATAAAATAATTAAGGCTAATCCGCCAAGCATCAACATTCTTTTTGTTGAACGTTTCATTTTATTTTTGTGAGCCATAATATTCCTCCAATGTCCAATTATTATTATAAATCGTTGTAGCAACGTCTTTTCCAACATAACGTAAATGCCATGATTCATAACCATATCTAGTTACATCGATTTTATCTTCTGGATAACGTAAGATAAACCCATAATTATGCATATTATCATAAATCCATTGATAACCATCATAATTTTCAATTTCAGAGTAGTTATACCCATTAAATGTAATATCGACTGCTAAGCCAGAATTATGCTCACTTTGCCCAGGTCTAGCATAATATTCATCAGCATATTCTTGACCATTAACACTGGCATAATAATCCCACAAATTTTTTTGGTAATCATAACTACGGTATCCTGCTATAGCACGAATATTAATTTCATGCTCTCTAGCAGCTTTACAAAAATTTAAATATGCTTCGTAAACTTCAGATCTTAATTCTATTTGATCAACTGTTTGACAGGAATAATCCTCACCTTGAACACAATAATATTCTCTAACTGGAACCAAATCATTAGGAACATAACCTTCTTTTAAAGCATTAAATTTATTAACAAGTAATGCCATATTACTATCATCATCAATAATATTTGTAACTGAATAAGGTTCTAAATCCATATCACAATTGACTTGCATTACACATTCCTCTAATGAATTTGCCTTCCAAGAAGCATAACGACTAGCAAGTTCAGGACGATAATTAGGTAGTGATGTAATTTTAGCTATATCTTCTTTAGACATCCCCACTTTTTCAAATTCTTCACTGCCTTCAATTGTCATTACATTAACCGTATTTTCATTAGCATCTTGACCTTTTTTTGTACTCAAATTCTTAACTACTAAAGTGATTACTACAGCAATGCAAAGTACAAATATTAATACATACTTTACCTCTTTTCTTAATTTTCTCTTTTTCATAATCTCACCTCAACCATTCTAAGAGTACGCTCTTTTTTTAATATCGTCAAGAAAAAAAACAATCGCAACGATTGTTTAAATAAGAAATTGAATAAATAAAGAGGCTAATCCTAAAAAGAATAAAAAGCCAAGTACATCGGTTACTGTCGTTACAAAAACACCACTTGCAAGGGCAGGATCAATATTCAACCTTTCTAAAATAACAGGTACTAAAAATCCTGATAAATTAGCCATAATCATATTTAATACCATGGATAGACCAGCAATCAGTCCAAAAGCAATATTAAATTCATAGAATAAAGCTAAAACAGAAACAAATAAAGCAATGACTAATCCCGATAATAACCCTACGGTGATTTCTTTTAATAGAATTTGTTTAGCGTTTTCTCGAGTTAATTCTCCTAAAGAAAGTCCTCGCACAACAATGGTCATAGATTGTGTTCCTGCATTTCCTCCCATTCCGGATATAATGGTCATTACTGCAGATAAAGCAACGACTTTTGAAATCGTCCCTTGAAATAAATCAATCACCATTGAAGCAAGTAAGGCTGTAATTAAATTAATAATCAACCAAGGTAAACGTGATCTAAGAGATTCGATAACGGTCCCATCAATACGTTCTTCTTTTGCAAGTCCGGCCATGTGGTGGATATCTTCACTTGCTTCTTCTTGGATAACGTCTAAAACATCATCCATTGTAATGACACCTAACATATGATTTTGATTATCACAGACAGGCATCATCACAAAATTGTATTTACTAAAAATCTGTGCTACTTCCTCTTGGTCTAAAGCAACTGGGATGGAAATAACATGGCGATTCGTTATACTAGAAATTAAGGTGTCATCAGTGCTAAAAACAAGATCTCTTAATGACAAAACCCCTTGTAAAAGTCCTTGTCGACTAATTACATAAATATAAGTTGCCATTTCAACATCCTGACATTCATTTTTTAAATAAGCTAATGTGCTCTTTACGGTTTTGTTATCATAAATTCCAATAAATTCCGTTGTCATTAATCCCCCGGCAGTATCCGGTTCATAAGATAATAATTGTTTAACATCTTCTTGATCTTCTTCATCTAAGATGTTAATAACATCTTTGACTTGATCTTCATCCAAAGAATCCATCATGTCAGTGATTTCATCACTAGACATTTCGTCCAAGATATTTTTTTGATGATCTTTTGTAAAGTGTTGAAGTAATTCGTATTTATCTTCATCCTCTTCTTCATCAATAATAGCCCCGATCATTTCATCAGATAACTTTTCTAATATTTGTACAGCTTCATCTTCATGAGAGTGCAAAACATCCAAAATATCAACTGGATGAATAAAACGAATCATCGCTTCGATTTGTTGTTTTGTTCCATGAAGTAATAGATCTTCTACATTAATTTTAGCACACATGACTCCACCTTCTTTTCTATGCGAGTGTTTCAACTTCTTTTAATATTTTAATAGCTCTTTCCAACCATTCTTGATCTTTTAAAAACTTAATAACGATTTGTTTATTTGTGTAAGTAATACTAATCTTTTTACGATAAGGCGTAAGCATCATAAAAAGTTTTTCACCATCTAGTTTATCACTAAATTCACGAGATAGATACACTTCAACAAGATTTTTTTCTTCTTTCATCTTATCAAATCGATTTTCATTCATAATTAAATCAAATTCTCGTTTTTCAACTAGGGTATTTACACTTTTTGGAAGTTTACCATAAAGGTCATTTAATTCTTCTTTAATCGCTTGAAGTTCAGTAAAGTTTTGTACCTTATCTAAACGTTGATAAAGTTCTAGTTTTTCTAAATCCGTATTAACATAATCATTTGGAATATAACCGTCAACATTGACATTTAAAGCTGGTACTTCTTCTTTTTCTTTCTTGCCTTGTTTTTCATCAACTGATTCCATTAAAATTTTCATGTACATATCAAAACCAACAGTATCAATAAATCCAGCTTGTTGTCCACCTAGGATATCTCCTGCTCCACGAATCGATAAATCTCTCATTGCGATTTTATAACCACTACCTAATTGTGTAAATTCTTTAATGGCTGTTAAACGTTTTGTCGCTTCTTCATTCATTTGCTTATTAGCACGATAGAGTAAATAAGCATAAGCATTACGATCACTACGTCCAACTCTTCCTTTGATTTGGTAAAGTTGAGATAATCCAAAACGATCCGCATCTTCAATGATCAAAGTATTCGCATTAGGAATATCGATCCCTGTTTCAATAATGGTTGTACAAACAAGAACATTGTATTCCTTATTTGTAAATTTGATCATGACATCTTCCAAATCATCTTTATGCATTTGTCCATGTCCAATACCAACACGTGCTCCTGGTATTTTTAAAGCAATCTCATTTGCCACTCTTTCAATACTGCTTGTTCTATTGTATAAATAGAAAACTTGCCCATCTCGAGATAACTCTCTTTCAATAACCTGTTTAACAATAGTTGGATTTTTTTCCATAACATAAGTTTGAACAGGTAAACGGTTTGTTGGTGGGGTTTCAATTTGGGATAAACTTCTTACCCCCATTAATGACATTTGTAATGTTCTTGGAATTGGTGTAGCTGATAAAGTTAAAACATCGATCGTTTCTTTGTATTCTTTAATTTTTTCTTTTTGACGTACACCAAAGCGTTGCTCTTCATCAATAATCAATAATCCTAAATCTTTAAACTTGATGGCATTATTTAATATTTTATGCGTACCAATAACCATATCGATTGTTCCATCTTTTAATCCTTCTTTAATGCGCGTTACTTCTTTAGCTGTGGTAAAACGATTAAGTAAGGCAAAATTCACTGGGAAATTTCTAAAACGTTGTTCAACTGTATGATAATGTTGGTTTGATAAAATAGTCGTAGGACAAAGAAGAGCTACTTGTTTTTCACTTGCAATGGCCTTAAAAGCAGCACGTAAAGCAACTTCTGTTTTCCCAAAGCCAACATCCCCACAAAGTAAACGATCCATTGGTCGTGGCTGTTCCATATCTGTCTTAATTTCTTTTGCCGCTTGTTTTTGATCAGGTGTAAGTTCATAAGGAAATTCATTTTCAAATGACTCTTGCAAAGGGGTATCGGGCATAAATGCAAAACCTTTTTGAACAAGACGTTTTGAATATAATGCAATCAATTCATCCGCCAAATCATCCACTTTATTTTTAATACGTTGTTTCGTTTTTTGCCAATCGGTACTTCCTAATTTATTGACTTTAGGAATCTTACCATGAGCACTCGTATATTTACGAATTAATTTAAATTGTTCAACCGGTACATAAAGTGTATCATTACCACGATAACTGATATAAAGATAATCACGATGAACACCTTGAACTTCTAATGTTTTAATACCTAAATATTGACCAATTCCATGCGTGTCATGAACAATATAATCACCAACATTTAATTCATCAAAGCGTTGTAAAACTTTTGCATTCTTATATTTAACATAAGCCTTCTTTTTAGCTGGAACTTGATCATACAATTCTTTTTCCGTAATAACAACAATGCCTTCATCTAATAATTCAATTCCACAACCTAATGTTCCTTTAGTGATATTGATTCCTGGGTAAATATCATCTTGATCATTTACTAATGTATAAGTTAAATTATGGCGTTCTAATAAATCCATAATATTATGATAATGCATATCATTACTTAAAATAATCAATACCTTAGATAATTTGGCATATCCATTTAATTCTTTAATTAATTGTGTTTCTGATTGATATAAAGAATTGACTTCTCGTGCGTTAAAAGAAATTTGCTTATCTTTTGATTTAAACAATTCACTATAGACTTTATCTCCTTTAATGACATCATTAATATCATAGTGAAGTTTTAATTTTAATAAACTTCTTCCCTCTTCAAAAAGTTCTTTATTATAAAAGAAGAGTTCTTCAATATAAAGTTTATAATTTTCTAAAATATTTGAATAATGTGATAAATATAATATCGGTTTATCAATATAATTTAATAAAGATGTTATTTCCTTAAAAAAAGCTATAAATTTATACATTGAAAAAGAGGTGTCATGTTGTTTTAAATTTTCAATATCAATAGCGATATTTTGACTCAATTCATCTTGCATAAACGTATCTAATTGACTACTACACTCTTGTTTTAAAGTTTGAATTTGACTAATAACATCTTCTACCTCATCATCACGGTATAAAATATCTGTTGCAGGGATAATTTCAACATCAATCACATTTTGAATCGTTCTTTGACTTTGGCCATCATAAAAACGAATACTTTCAATTTCATCATCAAAGAATTCAATACGAATTGGATTATCATATTGTAAAGAATAAACATCAATTACGCCACCTCTTTGAGAGAAATAAAAAGGTTGATCCACTTTAGAACTGTATTGATATCCACTTAATAAAAGTTTATTTTTTAATTCCAATAAATCTATACGCATACCCACTTCTAAATGATAAATATGTTGTTTAAAAACTTCTACACTTGGTAAATAACGAATAAACGATGCGGTATGAGCAACGATGATTTTAGGCTTATCTAATGTAAGTTGATATAAAGAACTAATACGTTCAGCTAAAAGTTCCGGAGATTGAGCTAACGCTTCGATACGTTGTGATTCATCTACAGGAAAATAAATGACATCTTGAATATCTAACTCGATCAATTGTCGATAGAGTAACTGTGCTTCATATTGATTTTGTTTAATAACTAAAAGATTTCTTTTAGAAGCAAAAAAGGCACTAGCAACTGCGTAAGCTTCGTCGCTAATGGAAGTAACAATAATATCTCCTTTACCTTTACTTAATGTTTGAACTGCCGGATTATGTGCTAATATTTCAAATATACGATTCATTTTATTTTTTATTATATTGGTTCATAACCTTATTAAAATCCGTTGTAATAAAGGCTTGAGCCGCTTTACTTGCTTGTTCAATTGCTGGTTGTAAATCAACCATTTGTTCTTTTGTAAATTTACCTAACACATAGTCCACTACTGGAATCATTGGGTGCTTATCGATTCCAACACGAATTCGTTTAAAATCTTGTCCGCCAACATGTTGAATAATGCTTTTGATCCCATTATGTCCTCCAGCACTACCAGAAGTTCTTAATCTCAATTTACCTACAGGTAAATCTAAATCATCATAAATAACTAAAATATCTTCTTTAGTGATTTTAAAAAAGCGCATCACTTCACCTACAGATTCTCCTGAAAGATTCATGTAAGTTTGTGGTTTTAATAAAATCACATCTTCTCCTTTTACTTTTGTTTTACCATAAAGTCCTTTAAACTTCGCTTTATTTATTTCTACATTTAGTTCATTTGCTAAATGATCTAATACCATAAATCCACAATTATGACGGGTTTGATCATATTCTTTACCTGGATTACCTAATCCAATAATTAATTTCATTTTACCCCTTCTTTCTATTTTTACCTTAATATCATACCCTAATTTAATTCTTTTGAAAATAAAAATCTTCTTTTTTATAGCTATTTGTTTTAAAACATGTTATAATGGCAAACGCATTAAAGTATTAGGGGTGATACTTTAATGTGAGGAAGAATAGGACAATATAATAAGAACTATAGTTCAAAAAAGGAAGATGCTTTGGAGGAAGAGCATCTTCTTTTTTGTTGTATAATGAAAAAAAGGCTTTGCCGTTAGCCTTTTTTTCATTATATTTTTAATCTGGAAGAAAAATTATTATCAAACTTTTATCTACACTTATAATATACTCACATTATGTGAACTTATTATAAACTTTTAAAATTTTATAATATTTCTTCCATTACTTTTTTAAACGCATCAATACTTTCTTTTGTTGTGGCAAAACTTGTCACTAGACGAATACACGCATGATCATCATCAAGTTGTTCATAGAATGTATAATCAAAGTCATGACCTAGTTTTTCAATAACCTCATTTTTTAAGATAGGGAACAATTGATTCGTTGGTGAATCACTTAAGAAAGTTAATCCATGTTCGACAAATACTTGTCGCATTTGATCAGCCATTTGATTTTGATGCTTTCCAATTTGTTCATAAAGATCATTTTCCAATAGTGTTTTAAATTGTAATCCTAATAATCTCCCTTTAGCAAGCATTCCACCACGTTGTTTGATCATATAACGGAAATCTTTTTTTAATTCATCATTAATAATAACTACAGCTTCGCCAAACAAAGCACCGCACTTTGTTCCCCCAATATAAAAGACATCACTGTAAGCAGCTAAATCTTGCCACGAAACTTTTGGTTTTTCTAAAGCTAGAGCATTTGCTAAACGAGCACCATCAATGTAAAGATAAAAATGATGTTGTTTACAATAATCATAAAGGTCTTTTAATTCTTCCTTACTATATACTGTACCTAATTCAGTTGGGTTCGAGATATAAACCATTTTAGGTTGGACCATATGTTCATCCCCATGTGCTTTAACAATAGGATCAATTAATTCTTTTGTTAATTTTCCATCTAATGATGGTGCGACTAAGACTTTATGCCCCGTAGCTTCGATTGCCCCTGTTTCATGGACATTAATATGACCGGTATCACAAGCAATCACCGCTTGATAAGGTCTTAAACTTGCTGAAATGACGGTTAAGTTTGCTTGTGTTCCTCCTACTAAAAAGTGAACATCCACATTTTCATTATTTACTTTTTGTTTAATGATTCTTCGCGCTTGGTTACAATAATCATCTTCACTATAACCTACCGTTTGTTCTAAATTAGTTTGAATTAGAGCTTCTAAAACTTTAGGATGTGCTCCTTCACTATAATCACTTTTAAAACTATACATTTTCTTTTTTCCTCCTAAGCAAATGGATTTAAATCAAATTTTTCATCAATTTCACATAAGAATTCAGCAAGTAAATCAATACAGGCTTGAACATCTTTTAAATCCCCTGTTTCAGCTGGGGTATGCATATAACGTAGTGGTAAAGAAACAAGACAAATAGGAACACCTTTGCCAGATAAATGAATAGTATCTCCATCTGTTCCCGTACGTCCTACGAAGGTTTCGATTTGATAAGAAATTCCGATCTTTTTAGCGATTTCTTTCATTTTTTCATTCATTTTCTTACTTACAATACTACTCATACATAATACTGGTCCTTTACCAAGTTGGACATCCCCCGAATCGTATGGATTTACCCCTGGGTAATCAGAAGCATAAGTTACATCTACGATAATAGCCATAGTAGGTTCTACACGACTTGCTGAAAAGTAAGCGCCTCTCATCGTTGTTTCTTCACCTACACTTGTAGAAGCATACACCCCATTTTTGCACCCCATTGCTTTTGCTTTTTTCATTGCCTCTAAAATAATAAAGGCACCTCCACGATCATCGATTGCTCGTGCAGTAAATTTATCATTAGCCATTAAACGGACTTGGGTGTCAAAAGTGATCGTATCTCCAATGGATACCAATTCTTGTGCTTCTTCCTTATTACTACATCCAATATCAATTGTTAAATCATGACTCGTTAAATCTTTATTTTTAGCTAAAGCACGCGTACATACAACACTTCCATAAACCTCTTTATTGGCTGTATGAACACAAATAGGATGACCTAAATAAGTAGAAGGATAAATTCCTCCTGCTTGTGTAACTTTTAAATAGCCATCCGATGTGATTCCAGTAATAACAAGTCCAATTTCATCACTGTGTCCAGAGAGTAAAATTTTAATAGGACGATTAGGATTGATGACTTGAATCACATTACCGGTTTCATCTGTTAATTGTTGATCAGCTACATTTTGATAATGTTTTAATATCTTTTTTTGTAATTTAATTTCATTACCGGATACACTGTCCGTTTTTAGCATTTCATATAAAAATTCTTTATCCATTTTAATCTCCTCTTTGATATATTTTTTGTTTAAAGCCAATCTTACTTAAATTTTGATTCCCTTGATAGTGTATTTCTTGAATATCAGGATAATCTTCTAAAAAGGTTTTTACAGCTAATTCGATGGCTTGCATATTGAATACAAACGTAAAATTTAATAATGCATAATCTTTTTCAAAGGTATATGAAAATAATCCTACAATAGAATTTTTATCGGATACCACATACCCTACACCTTTTTCTAAAATCTCTTTTTTAAAATATTGATGATGCGCATTGGATGCTTTGGTTATTTTTAGTTCCATATTTTTCTCCTATTTCTATTGGCTATTTGATTTTTTATAGCCTGTCTTACGATCAACAAGATTATTTAGTGGTTCATCATTAAAATAATGTTTAAAGTTTGTGTAAATAATATTGAAGATTAAATCGCCTGTTTCATCATGATAGTTTCCACCTGAAACATGAGGTGTGATCAAAACATTATCCATTTGCCATAAAGGATGTGTTGGATCAAGTGGTTCTTGTTCAAAAACATCTAAAGCCGCTCCTAAGAGTTTTCCTGATTTTAAAGTTTGGACTAAGGCATCCGTGTCGATTGCTTCGCCTCTTCCAACATTAATAATTAAAGCGTCCTCTTTCATTAAAGATAGGGTCTGTTCATTGATCATATGATAGGTTTGAGGTGTTCTTGGTAAGCTTAAAGCAATGATATCGGCTTTAGGTAATACTTTTTCTAATTGGTCTTGAGTATAAACTTCATCAATATAATCCGGTTTATCACTTAAAGTACGTTTGATTCCAATGACATAAGCTCCTAATTGTTTCATACGGTAAGCAAATCCCTTACCAATATCTCCCATACCAAGTACAAGAACGGTTGCATTGGAAACGTATTTAACTTTGCCTAAACTTTTCCATTCTCCTTGTTTTTGTACCATTTTATATTTCAATAGATTTTTATAAAATGCAAAAACACAGCCTACCATATGTTCTCCTATTGGTAATCCATAAGCTCCTGTCGCATTCGTTAAAATAACATTTTCATTAAGGATTCCTTCTTTACAATAACTATCCACTCCAGCAGAATTGGTTTGCATCCATTTTAAGTTTTTAGCTTTAGCAACTTTTTCTGGTGATAAATTACCAAAAATGATCGTTGCTTTTTCAAGCATTTCATCGTTAACTTCATTTTTATTTGTTATTATGAATTCACTTTCTGGTGTTACTTCTTGTAGAAGTTTTAATTGATCTTCTTTAAGAATTTCTGGTATTAATATAACTTCTTTTTTCATTATGTTCTCCCCCTCTTTTTTACTATTATACAAAAAAGTAGAACAAAATCAA
Organism: uncultured Erysipelotrichaceae bacterium; assembly: GCA_900550005.1. Lineage (GTDB taxonomy): Bacteria > Bacillota_I > Bacilli_A > Erysipelotrichales > Coprobacillaceae > Beduini. Next base: position 13,597 of record URQL01000004.1, on the reverse strand, counting down.
TTGTCCCACTCAATTAATAAAGGTTGTTCACTATTTAATACATTTTTACTGATTTTTTCAAATACATCTTTATTCATTAATTCTTTTACTTCTTCATTACCATCTAATAACATACTATTGATTACAATCCAAATTAAACACAAGTAATAATTTAATGTTTTTTTATTTCTTAATACGAATTCCATCCAAGTTGATGCTACAAAACGAATTTGTTGTTCTTGTTTTGTAATTAATTCATCTAATTCATGAATATAACCAAAACCCATATAATTTAAACGTTGAACTAATCTAAATTGAGATAATAATCCTACATCATATTCTAACTCTTTATTATAATGTTTGGCTAAATCCTTCATTAAATTTTGTAACATAGGTTGATGTAGAACATATTTTTGTAAAGAAAGCAAGTTAATATCCGTTTTCATTATTTTTTCTTCATGTTCAAGTCCTTCGTTGTATTCTTCCACTTCTTTAGCGATACTGACAAATTCTTCGTCTAATATTTCAATAGTAGCTGATAAACGGTCTAATCTTCTTCGAATTTGTTTTGGTATTTCGTAAGCAGATTTATATCCTAACCCATGTTCGATTTCACGCCACGCATGTTGCATCGCTGTACGAATTTGAATTTCAAATGCAATGTCTTTATAAGGTGCATATTCAACAAGTTCACATCTTGCATCTGTGAATTTAACGATCATATGTAATGAGTTATACCCATATTCTTCTCTTAAGGTATTTTCTTTTTTTCGTTTATCCACAATTTCTACCACTTCAAAGTTTTGACTGATCAAATGTTTTAGTTTTTCCACATCATCTTCAAATAATGTAATAATACGGCAAGCAACTAGATCTGTAATATCGCTAGCATGATGGTATTTGTTTTTAAATTGTATTTTCTTTGTTAAAGATTTTTCTGATTTAATACGAATAGCGAGATTGGATATTTTAATTTGATTTTGTTTTAATATACGATTAATAATATCTTCAATATCATCTTTTAATCCCTGATAAATTTCCAAATTATCTCGGTAATCGCTTAAAATAGTTGTTGTTGAATCCAAGCAAATCACTCCTTATTTTTAATCATACCTTGATTAAATGAATTTTACATTAACTTATCCACAATTTCATAAACATAATGCACAACGATATCTGCTTTTTGTTGAATATCTTCATTAGCATAATCAAAAGTACATCCATAATCTGCTTGTTCAATCATGCTTAAATCATTATAAGAATCACCTATAGCGTAACTTTCATATTCTTCATCTAATAAAGATAAAAGTTTCTTTAGACCAGTTCCTTTATTATGATCTTTAGGTGAGATATCTAAATATTGTTGATTTAAATGTGTTTCTAATTCTGGATAATTTTGATTAATATAACTTTGCATTTCTTTTACCTTTTCAATAGATAAATCTTGATCATTTATAGATAACATATAAAAGCGTTTAGCATGATTTAAAAGAAGATCGAAATCTTCATCGTAGTCATCTAACCCATTAAGTTCTAATGTTTTTGTTTTACCATCTACAAGTACATAGCAACCTTCATCATCACAAAACATAACAGTATAATGTTTTCTATCTCTAATTTCTTGAATTAATTTTTTCCCAACATTCAAATCAATATGGTCTTCATAGAGAATATGTCCTTGCTTATCACAAATATAAGATCCATTGCACAAAACCATATAATCATAAGGAATTGGAATATGTTTTATAACCGGTTGAATATCAATGTGGTTCCTTCCTGTACATAAAACGACTTTATGTCCTTTAGCTTGCATTTGTTTTAGAGCTTCTAAATTTTTTGGTGAGATTGATTTTCCTTCTTTAAACAAAGTTCCATCCAAATCACTAAATAATATCTTTTTCATTTTTCCACCTCGCATACTATTATAATACAAAATAAAAAAATAACCTACTTTTATCTAGATATGAAAAAAGGAGCTTTCGCTCCTTGGGTTTTAATAAAGTGCTGTAACTGCAGGTACAACTTGTTTTTTACGTGAAATAACACCTGGTAATGTAGCTTGATGTTCAACAAGTTTACAATTGAATGCTTTTTCAACTAATTCTTCTTTACCAGCAACGAATACTTCACTATTTGCATTGATAATATCTGTTACAAGTAACATAGCAAAGTCTAATCCGTTTTCTTCTACATGTTGATTCATGTAAGCTAACATTTCATCTTTTAATGGTAAAAAACCGTCAATATCCATTGAGTTAACTTGTCCGATACCTACTTTGTTTTCACCAAATTTAAATGGTTTGTAATCCGCATTGAAGATTTCAGCAACTGTTTTTCCTTTTAAAGATGTTCCAGCTTTGAACATATCCATACCGAATGTTTCAACATCTACACCAGCAATTTTAGCTAATTCTAAAGCTGTTTCTTTATCTAAAGGTGTACATGTTGGTGATTTAAATAATAATGAGTCAGAAATAATAGCTCCTAACATTAATCCTGCCATCTCTTTTGTGATTTCTACACCTTGTTCACGATACATTTTTGTAACGATCGTAGCTGTACATCCTAATGGTTCAGCTCTAAAGTAAAGTGGTGACATTGTTGAAAAATCAGCTACTCTGTGGTGATCGATAACTTCTAAAATTTCAGCTTCTTCAATACCATCTACAGCTTGTCCTCTTTCGTTATGATCTACTTGAATAATTTTTTTCTTTTCATCCACAATTAAATCAACACGTGATAATGTTCCAACAACATTTTCTTGTTCATCTAAAACAGGATAATTATGATATTTTGTTTCTGCCATCACTTCTTTTACTTGATTGATTGAATCGCTCGTATGAACAGATACGATATCTTTTGTTTCCATTACATAAGATACAGGGACAGCTTGAACAATAATTTGTGAAGCTTGATATGTGTTATATGGTGTTAAAACAGCTGTAATGTTTGCTTCTTTAATTGCTTTAGCTAAAGTTTCATCTAAAACTAAATTTCCTGTTAAAACAATTAATCCTACTTTTTGATCAATACATGCTTGAATAGCTGATGTACGATCTCCACCAACTAAAACAATATCCCCTGCATTAATACGATTTTTCATTTCTTTTGAAGACATTGAAGCAATTTGAATTTCTCCTTCATAACAAGTATCTTCCTCATTACGATAGATACATTTAGCAGCTAAAACTTCAATAATATTTTCTAAAGGTGTTTTAGAAGTGGCTAATACATGATTATCCCATCCTCCCATATAACCTTCAATTAAACTTGTTGAAGAAAGGATACCTAATAATTTTGAATTTTCATCAACAATAGGAGCTGTTTTTAATGATTTTTCTTTCATTAAATCCCATGCTGTTTTTAATGTAAAATTACTAGCAAATTTAACACAATGATCAAATTTTAAATCTCCTACTGTTTGTCTAACTGTTTTTAATAATTCTGGTACTTGAATATTAAAATAATCTAAAACGTATTGTGTTTCTAAGCTCACATTTCCTAAACGAACTGGCATAGCTTCATATTTTTTTGTTGAATTTAATAAGTTTGCATAAGCAATTGCTGAACAGATTGAATCTGTATCTGGATTTTTATGTCCTGAAACATAAACTGTACTCATTTATTTATTCCTCCTTTTAATCTTTCTTTAAATAACGGTAAATCGTTGGTTCTGATACACCAAGTTTGCTAGCAACAAAAACAAGTGCACCTTTAATTTTAAAAGTTCCTTTTTCTTGTAAATATTTTACTACCTTGATTTTTTCATCTACTTTTAATCTTTCAGGTAAAAAATAGCTAGGGAACCCCATTTCTTCTAACGCTTCTTTGATGTAACGATCAACTGTTTCATCTAAAGAATAAGATAGGATTTCAATTGGATTTTCTCTACCAAATTCTACCGGTGCTTCATCTTTTATACCTAGAATCTTCTTTAATGTTGCATCAATATAGCTATAATCACTAATATCAACGTTAATACATAACATTCCGATAGGTTCTTGTTTTGTTCCATCCTTAATAAAATAAGTGGATGAACGAAGAAGTTTTCCATCTGTGCCAACGGTTTTATAGTTAAATACATAATCTTTTGTAAGATATTGTTTTTCTTCTAACATATGTAAAGCTAAATTTGATAATCCTGCTCCTTTTTCACGTCCGCTGATTTTACCATTACAAATCGCAATGATTTCTTGAGAAGATGTTGTTAAATCGTGTAAAGCAATTTCAACATTATCACCTAAAGCTTCACCTAGAAACTCTACAAATTTTACATATGGCCCTAGTATTGGATGCATTTTTCTCACTCCTTTAGTGCCTATTATAAACTATTTTCTTCATAATAACAATTCGTCATTACATATTCTTAAAATTTATTATTTAAATTCTTATAAAAGGTTCTAAACCCAACAATTAGAACCTCTTTATGATTTTATTAATGCTTTAATTTCGTCTAAACTTTGATTTTCAAGTAAAGCTTTGAATACAATTTTGTATTGTGAAAGTGTTAAATTATTTAAAAATGAGTCATCACTATTTAGGTAGAATTTATTAAGTAATTGAATACAACTTTCTTTTGCTTCTTCAACTTTCCCTTGAAACACTCCCTGTGAGATCCCTTGAGAAATACCTTGAGAAAATCCTTGATCCACACCTTCTTGATGTGCTTCTTGACGAGCACGATTTAATTCTTCTTCTCTTTCTTGTTTTTCCTGTTGTAAAATCCATTGTCTTCTAAATTCACCTAATTCATAGGCATATCTTTTTACATCTTCATCAATTTCTTTTGGCATTATTTTGATTCCTCTTAATTAATAATACTTTGAATATCATCTAAACTTCGATTTTCAAGTAAAGCTTTGAATACAATTTTGTATTGTGAAAGTGTTAAATTATTTAAAAATGAGTCATCACTATTTAGGTAGAATTTATTAAGTAATTGAATACAACTTTCTTTTGCTTCTTCAACTTTCCCTTGAAACACTCCCTGTGAGATCCCTTGAGAAATACCTTGAGAAAATCCTTGATCCACACCTTCTTGATGTGCTTCTTGACGAGCACGATTTAATTCTTCTTCTCTTTCTTGTTTTTCCTGTTGTAAAATCCATTGTCTTCTAAATTCACCTAATTGATGAGCATATTCTCTTGTATGTTCATCTAATACTTTTGCCATAGCTTTAACCACCTTTCTATCTAATTTCAGTATATCACAAGTTAATCCAAAATAAAATAGATAAACTAATAATTCAAACTCGTTTAATTCATCTAATCGTTTATACTTCAGTACTTCTTTTATATAGGGAAGATAGACATAAAAACGAATCACATAATCTTGATCATCTTCGCCATTATCTTTATAGACTTTCGCACAGCGAGCAAGACATAGATCTTCTTTGTCTAAAGCATTGATGAAAAGGACTTGATAACATTGTTTAGTATCTTTACAATAATCATCTCCTTTGAGTAATTGCATTGTAACCATTTTATGTCCATATTGTTGGAAACGGGATTTATCTTTTTTAGGATTATATTTTTGTTGCATTTCAATATTAAGATAACTTCCATCTTCCAATTGATATAAAATATCTAGGGTATTGTATTTTCCATCTTTTATTTCTGGAACTTGTAAACTGCTTATTAAAGTAATCTCATTTACTTTAAGATAAAGTAAATGTTGAGTGATCACATCCAGTATGTATTTTTTGTTTGAATTATTTGAATCGTCAAATAAATAATGAATAAACCGGTCATCTTTTAAATTAAATAATTCTTGTTCTTCTTCTAATTCAATCATTTCATAATTGCCTCCACACTTATACTATTCTATTTTTTTTGAAGGATTTCTCACAAAAAATAAAAAAAGTAGAAAATTTACTTTCCTACTCTATAAATAAGGTTCCCATTCACGAATGTGTTCCTTTTCTAATTGAATAAATTGTTCACTTAACTTTCTTACTTCCATAAGGATATCATCTTTATCATTTAACAAAGCATGCATTGAAAGAATCGCTTTATTACTTCCTTCAATTAACATTTTAGCAATTTGTTTTGGATCATTATTCATCATGGTTTTCATTTTAATCATTGATTTAGCCATCCAGGTTTCAAAAGTATGATGATTTTCATTTTGTCGATTAAGCATTTCAAGTTTTTGTTCACATTCATGTTTTAAATGCTGATAAGATTCTTTTTGTTTAATCATCATTCTTTTCATTTTTTCCTCAGGTATATCTTCAATGAGTTCATCTATTGCATTAATTCCCATATCAATACCAGAAGTAATGCATTCTAATGCTTCAATTGTACTATCCATCATATCACCCATACTTAATATGTACATATTCATTCAATCTATACACTCTTTTTTGATCCAACCAATCTCCTTGTTTTTAATAATGTACACATATTCACCACATTGCTTAATATAATAAACCTTATCTCCTTTTTCTACTGTAATCTGGTAAGATTCATAATCATCATAACAATATGTTTTATTATCTTTAGTATATAAATACTCATTTTTAATCATTATACGTTCATTATTTTTAATTTTTTTGCACAAAGAAAATTCTTCTTGTTTTTTTAATACTTGCACTTCATAATCAGGCCATGCTACTTTGTGATGATGAGATAAGCCAGGATAATAGCTTTTCTTTACTTCTATAAGCGAAAAAGGGAGTACATAATCTATTTTAAATTCATTTTTTTCAATAATTAAAGCATTCAATTGACCTAATTCTTTTACTCCCATTCCGCCATCAATACTTATTATTTTTTTATTTTGATCAATTATAATATGGTTATCAATATGATGTGTATGATAATTAGAAACGGGTAAATGACCAACAACAACATAACGATCTAATGAGTGATGATGTGTTAAAAAAAGTTGTTGTTCTAAAAGGGAAGAAAGAGAACTTTCGTGATAATCTATACGATCCTCAATTCCTGCATGAACAAAAACATAATCCTGACTATCGATTAAAATTGGTAAAGACTCAATAAATGCTATTTGTTTTTTTAAATTTTGTTTTAAAAGGACTTGCAAGTTTTCTTTTGTATAGTCTAAATAATTTAATCCTAATTTATTCATTATTTCATGATAAATACTATAACGAACTCTTGACATATATTCTTTGCAATAAGGATATTCTTCTAACCAAGTTAAAATAGCCCATTCACAATTTCCATTTAGAATATGAACATTTTTATTTTGAGATAATTCCATTAAATAATCAATTAAAGAAAGTATTTCTGGTCCTTTTTCTATAAAATCACCAAGGATAATTAAAGTGTCTTTCTCTTTATTATAATGAACTTTATTTAATAATTTTTTAAATAAAGTTAAATGCCCATGGATATCACTGATTACAATCGTTCTATCTGTTAAAGTTATTTGTTTAAATTGTTTATTCATAGAAAAAAGAGCATTAATTTTGCCCTTTTTCACCAAAGAAATGACGTACTAACATTTGTGTTGAACGAATATGTTTTTGAATCATTTCTTTTGCTTTTTCTTTATCTTTAGCAACGATTGCATCATAAATTGCTTTATGTTCTTGTAAAGCAGTATCTAAACGTTCTGGTTGTGAAATAGAGTGACGACTTGTCACAGATACATAATAATTGATATCTTTTAATAATTGTGCAAAATATTGTGAGCATGTAGATTGATAAATCGCATCATGATATTGAATATTTAATAATGAAATTTCATGTTGATCATCTTTACTTGTATAGAATTCCATTAATTCAAAAATCTTTTTGATACGTGCTAAATTTTCTTCCGTCATACGATCAATAGCTAATTCAATAGCTAAACTTTCCAATGCAACACGTATTTCAAACATATCATCAATATCTCGTGGGCTAAATCCAATTACAAATACCCCTTTATTAGGTATAGATTCAACAAGTCCTTCTAGTTCTAATTGTTTAAGAGCCTCTCTAATTGGTGTACGTGAAATAGATAACTCTTTAGCAAGTGTAACTTCATTTAGCTTTTGACCTTTAACATACTCTTCATTTAATATTTTATCTCTTAAAATAATAAATGCTCTATTACCTAATGACCCTCTTTGTACATCTGTTTGGATTTTCTTTAAACTATCCATTGTTAAATCCTCCCTACTTCTAATTTAATCTATTATCAAAAATATAAATTATACCTTTAGCTCCCCAACTAATGGTATCATGTAGACAATCTCTTTTCCCCTTAATTCCATTTATGATTTTATCTAACGCCTATTATGGTTTATTATTATAATATAATAAGCAGACAAAATATACCAGACCTCCTTGTTCTACAAGTCCCCTTGTATTGTATACAATTATATACAACATTAAATTAAATTGCAATAATTATTTAAAATAATTTACGATTTTATTAGATAAATTTAATAATATTTCTATTTAAAACAAATACTCTATACTAAAATCATAAAGAAAAATATTTTTAAGTCAATTTATTCTTTTTTTAGTAAGAATTTTGTTATAAATTTAATTATTTATCAAAAGATTAAATATTCTACTTTATATTTATTAATAAAAGAATTTTTGATTGTATTATTTTAAATACAATCTTTAAAAAAGAGAACTTGAATGTTCTCTCATTACTCCACTTCAATTTTACCATTTGTTGTATAGATTTCTAAATCATGAATTGGTGGAATTCCTTCGATCGCATAAGTTCCCACAGAATCTAATTTTTCTCCTTTGATTTTAACTTTTGCATTGCTTGTATGGTAACTTATTTCTAATTGGTTTGGTGTTGGTAAAAGTTTAACTTTAATTTTTGAATTTGTTGTTGTAAGACGAGCTTGTTGGAATAAATGATCTGCTAATTCAATTTTAGCATTACTTGTTTGAACCATTATTTTATGACTATTTCCACCTTTAATCTTGATTTTTCCGTTTGTAGATTCTACCTGCAATTGTTGGCCCTCTACATTTTCTAATTCAATATTTGAATTGGTTGTCGTTATTTTTGTTTCATTCAGCTCCATATCTTTTACGCTCACTTTTCCATTTTTAGTTTCAAATAAGTTAAAAGCTTGTTGGAAATGATGATTTCCTTCCACATTAATTGATGCATTGCTTGTTTTAAAGTAACTTTCAACATTTAAATTTAAAGGAATGGTAATATAAAGTATTCTTTCTTTAACAAAAGGTTTTAATTTTTCCGATTGTCTAACTAGGATACTTTGATCATCTTGTTTAACTAAATATTCATCTTTAATTTGTCTAGGAACTTTAATTGCAATTTTTTCAATAGGTTGATAATCAATTATAAGTTTTGTATTTTTCACTTGAACATCCAAGAGATTTTTTTTAGCTGAATTCGTCACAATTAATTCTCTTGATGCTGTGTCAATTTGTTCTTCTTTTAATCCTATCAATAAATCATCAATAAGTTGATCAAGATTGCCTATGTTTTCAATGGCTTCTTCTTCATTTAAACCAAAATCAATGGCTTCATCAATATAACCATCATAATATTCAATAATGGATTGCATTTCCTCATGATTCATTTTGCCCATTAATTTATCTTGAAGTTCTTTTAAAAATTGTGCTTTACTCATCTTTGTTTCCCCCTTTTAATATGTGATTTACTACCTCTGTAAATTCATACCAATCTTGAATTCGTTTTTGTAAATAATCCTTTCCTTTTAAAGTAATCGCGTAATACTTACGACTTCTTCCTTCATCACTTTCTTTTAGATAAGTTGTAAGTAACTCATCTTTTTCTAATCTTCTAAGTAAAGGATAAAGTGTATTTTCATTAACATCCATTATTTTACTCATTTCTACTTTTAATCCATAACCATACATTTCATCTTGATTAATTAATGAAAGTACACATAAATCTAATACGCCTTTTTTAAATTGTGTGTCCAAACGATCTCCTCCTTACTGTGCTAAACACAGTATATACCATTACTGTGTAAAACACAATATATATTTTAAAAAAAATACATGTTAGAATAAGGGACGAGGTGATCAAAATGTTATTACAATGTAGTAATCTTTCTAAATCATTTGGTACTACCCCAATTTTAAAAGATGTCACATTTAAAATAGAAAATAATGAAAAAATTGCGATTGTCGGTGTCAATGGTGCTGGGAAATCGACTTTAATGAGAATAATAGCTAACGAAGAAAGTTTTGATAATGGAGATTTAATTAAAACAAATCAAACTACGATTGGTTATTTAACACAAGAAACATCTTTACAATTAGATCTTACGATTTACGATGAAATGCTTCATATTTTTGATGATCTAATCGAAATGGAAAATCGTATGCGCATTTTAGAACAACAAATGGCTTCTACAGAATCTTTAGATACTATTATGAAAGAGTATGATCGCATAACTCATCAATTTAATGAATTAGGTGGTTATAGTTACCAAAGTAAAATTAAAGGGGTTTTAAAGGGGTTAGGTTTTGAAGAGAAAGACTATCAAACAAAGATTGAATCTTTATCTGGTGGTCAAAAAACACGTGTTTCTTTAGCTAAATTACTTTTAAAAGAACCTACGCTCCTTTTGCTTGATGAACCTACCAATCACTTAGATACTTTAGCGATTACTTGGTTAGAAAGCTACCTAAAAGGATACAAACATGCAGTTATTATTATTAGCCATGATCGCTATTTCATTGATCAAACTTGCTCTTCAATCTTAGAAATTGAAAATGGCAAAAGTAAAATGTATCATGGAAACTATACTTTCTATGTTAATACACGTAAAAAAGATAAAGAAGTTGCATTAAAACACTACCAAAATCAACAAAGAATTATTAAACAACAAGAAGAAAGTATTCAACTTCTCCGTTCATTTAACCGTGAAAAATCAATCAAAAGAGCAATGAGTAAAGAAAAACAACTAGATAAAATGGTAAAAATTGAAAAACCTGATAGTGATCCTGAAAGTATTCAACTTAACTTTAAAACCAATACACAAAGTGGTTATGATGTTTTAAAATTAAATGATGTTAGTTATCAGTATGGTTCTACCCCTCTTTTTTCCCATCTAAACATGGATATTAAACGTCAAGAAAGAATTGCTTTAATTGGTCCAAACGGAATTGGAAAAACAACTTTATTTAAACTTATTTTAAATCAACTTAAACCTACATCTGGTTCTTTACGTTTTGGTAGCCACGTGGAAGTAGCTTACTACGATCAAGAGCATACCTCTTTACACCCGTATAAAACATTATTTAGTGAAATCCAAGATGATTATCCAAGTATGAATAATACTCAAGTAAGAAGTTTACTTGCTCACTTTCAATTTAAAAATGATGATGTATTCAAAGATGTTCAAATGTTAAGTGGTGGTGAAAAAGGGCGTTTAGTGTTAGCTAAACTGTTACTTACTAATGCGAACTTCTTATTACTTGATGAACCTACTAACCACTTAGATATTGCTTCTAAAGAAATATTAGAAGATGCTTTATTAAATTATGAAGGTACAGTATTATTCATTAGCCATGACCGTTATTTTATCAATAAAGTCGCTACAAGAATTATCGAAATGACACCAACCAAATTAAATAACTTTCCTGGTAACTATGACCATTACATAGAAATAATTTCAAAGCCTAAAGAAGAAATTAAGAAAACAAATACAACTTATAAGCAAAATAAAGCTAAACTAAGTATTGATCGTAAAAAGCAAAATCAAATTCGTAAACTTGAACAACAAATTTCTTCTTTAGAAAAAACAATTGATTCTCTTAACCAAAAATTATCACTTGATGAATATGTCAATGATTATATAAAATATAATGAGTTAACAGAAGAAATTCAAACAAATGAAGAAAAACTTCTCTTACTCATGGATGAATGGGAACAATTAAGCAGTAATTAGAAAAGATACTCTATCGCAAATGATAGGGTATCTTTTTCTCTACTTTAATACAAATTAACGAAGGTTATTGTTACAAAAAGGACTTTTATAATAATAAAGTTTATATTCCAAAAATGGTTAGATTACAAACCACTAACAAGATTCAAATTGTTGAAGAAATCAGTGTTTACATTCCAATAAATGGTTAGATTACAAATAAAAATGGGGATAGTTCAACAATTAGCAGATTATTTATTTACATTCCAATAAATGGTTAGATTACAAACTGAACCACCACTACTACCTCCAGATGAACCACCAATATTTACATTCCAATAAATGGTTAGATTACAAACCCCGCTTGTTTAAGGATATTCTTTTCAGTACCTATATTTACATTCCAATAAATGGTTAGATTACAAACTAGTCCATTAATCAACCGATAACCATTATCTAGTTAAATTTACATTCCAATAAATGGTTAGATTACAAACTAGTGCTAAAATTGAGTATGCAAAAGGACTTATATAATTTACATTCCAATAAATGGTTAGATTACAAACCCTATCGTTGTTAGCTGTGTCGTATAAATCTAAAAACATTTACATTCCAATAAATGGTTAGATTACAAACTTTAGTAAAGCTCCTGTTGTTGTCGTAACATCTAACAAATTTACATTCCAATAAATGGTTAGATTACAAACGATACACGTTTAGCTTCTTTTAGTAGCGAGACGATATTTACATTCCAATAAATGGTTAGATTACAAACCTAATGACAGAAGCAGTTACAATTGCGTTGATTTCATTTACATTCCAATAAATGGTTAGATTACAAACCGTAAAAAATGCGATCAACATTAATAATTCCGCTACATTTACATTCCAATAAATGGTTAGATTACAAACCCAGACATTAAAACATGAACACCCATTAATTGATTTTTATTTACATTCCAATAAATGGTTAGATTACAAACTGATAGGGTGCGTTGGAAATGATTAAATATAAATTAATTTACATTCCAATAAATGGTTAGATTACAAACTCATATATGTTTGCATACCTTGATTTTTTAAAGTTATTTACATTCCAATAAATGGTTAGATTACAAACCTTGTATTAAATTTAAAAGGTACTTTATTATCATAATTTACATTCCAATAAATGGTTAGATTACAAACTACCAGTCGGTGGTGAAAATTCACGTGCTGTTTTAACATTTACATTCCAATAAATGGTTAGATTACAAACTATGAGTAAATTTTTAGTTGATGTTAGCGAACATCACTTTACATTCCAATAAATGGTTAGATTACAAACGGGGAAGACATCAACATTCATTAAAGCAGCAATTAAGAACTTTACATTCCAATAAATGGTTAGATTACAAACAAAACACGCTAATCAGCTTTAAATAAAAAAATCGTATCTTTACATTCCAATAAATGGTTAGATTACAAACAAAACAGAAGATTTAGTAATTCGCTTTATTGATTGTTTCTTTACATTCCAATAAATGGTTAGATTACAAACCGCAAAGATGATACATAAAATGATTATGTATAAAGCCTTTACATTCCAATAAATGGTTAGATTACAAACATCTTTGAAAGAAATGCTCAAGGCTTCTCGTTGTTTCTTTACATTCCAATAAATGGTTAGATTACAAACATCTTTGAAAGAAATGCTCAAGGCTTCTCGTTGTTTCTTTACATTCCAATAAATGGTTAGATTACAAACATCTTTGAAAGAAATGCTCAAG
>URQL01000003.1 GCA_900550005.1 uncultured Erysipelotrichaceae bacterium | reverse complement strand
CTTTTCTTAATGTTTTACCACTAAATTCTAATACAGCTTTTCCACTTGTTCCTTCTGGTTCTAAGAAAGAATCATGTTTTTCAGCCGTTAATCCAGTCATTGGCATAAACCAGTGAGTAAAGTGTGTAGCACCATTTTCAACAGCCCATACTTTCATCGCATTAGCGATAACTGTAGCTGTTTCTTTAGCTAATGGTTCCCCTTTATCCAAAGCTTCATGAAAAGCTTTATATGTTGATTTTGGAATACGATCTTTCATCGTTTCATCTGTAAATGCATAACATCCGTAAGTATCAATAATCTTATTCATGTCTTCCATTCGAAAATCCCCCTCGTTTCACTTTCAAAGTAATCTTTTTTACACGTTCATTATATGCATGGAATATAAACTTGTCAACAAAAATTCTTCATCATTTTTCGCATATATCTAAAGAAAAATAAATATTTTGATTAAAAACAGTGTATATTTGTTTATTATCTAAATATAATTATTCTTCTTTTTATATCTAAAAATCCTAAAAAAAGCTTAAAATACCCACTTTTTATACGAAACAGTGAGTTTCTAAGCTAAATTTTCATCATTTTAATAATTTTTTATCTCTTCAATTTTAGAATAATAAGTATTTAATCAAAACAATAAAAAATTATTAAATATTAACATGTATTCTACCCAATTCTAATAAAAAAAGATCCACAGATCTTCTTTTTAAACAAGATATTCAAAATCACGTTTTGAATAAATTATCCTTCTAACTTCCATAATATTATCATAAACATCATAAAATATAATATAATTTTTCACATAAATTCTATAATAGATACACTCTCTTTCTTTTACAGACGAATAGGGTTAAAATACTGTTGAATTTTATAATCTTTTTAAAATTACTTTTTTCAATTTCATCTATCAAAATTTTTGATGCATCACTATTATGAAGTTCTTCTATGTATGTACAAATTTGCATAAGATTTTCTTCAAATAAAGGGAGATATTGTAATTCATAGGATTTATTTCCCACTTATTTTATTACGTACATGACTAAACACTTCATCATGTGTAAGTATTGTACTTTCTTGCATAGCAGATAAGTCTGCTTCATCTAATTTATTTTCAAAACAATCTGTTAATTTAGAATATGCTTCTAAACCCAAAATGACCATACTGCCATAACCATTTTTTGCAAGATAAACAGGTTCACTTTGATTAACTATAGCTTCTATTTCAGTAAATTTATTTCTTAGATCTGATACTGGTCTTATTTGAATCATGATATACCTACGTTTCTATCAAAATTTTATCATTATTTCATTTGTTTTCTCACAAAAAAAGAAGATCCGCAGATCTTCTAAGCATTTTTAATTGATTCTTCATATTCATTTTTAACTTTTTCAAGTTTTTCTGGATATTGTAATAAATCTAAGGCAACTAAAGCAATACCTTCAGCAGCTTTGATTAATCCTTCTTTACCAGCAGGTGAGATAGTTGCTGCAGCCATTTCTTTTGAATGTCCTGTTACTTCGTCACCAGCGATTTTAATTCCACCTTGAATCGTTGGACATTTGTAAGATGCTGCACCTACATCTGTAGATCCTCCACCAACTTCGTTTACTGGTTGGATATCTGTAACTCCTAATTCTTCATATTTTTCTTTCAACATATCAGCTAAAGTATAGTTTACTAATGTATCTTCGTATGGACATTCGTAGATAGATGTTTTAAATGTTGTCCCTGTTGCTTCGCAAGCTCCTTTTGCACAATTGATTGCTTTTTCAGTCACTTCTAAGGCATATTTCATTGTAGGTGCTCTAAAGTAGTATTCCATTGATGCATAAGCTGGGATAACATTTGCAGCTCCCCCACCATCTCTAATGATCCCATGGATAAATGTATTAGGTTCTACAAATTGTCTTAATAAGTTGATTTGGATATAAGTCATAACGGCTGCATCTAATGCTGATGCACCATCTTGTGGATGACATCCATGTGCATTTTTACCAAAGAATTCGAATTTTACTGGGTTAATAGCATTAGATTTTCCACCTAATCCATTTTTAGTTCCTGGATGTACCATTAAAGCCACATCAATATCATCAAATACACCAGCTTGTGCCATTGATACTTTTCCACCGAAGTTTTCTTCAGCAGGCGTTCCAAGTACATAGACTTTTCCACCAAATTCATCAATAACCGCTTTTAATGCTTCTCCAGCTGCAACACCGATTCCAGCAATTAAGTTATGTCCACATCCATGTCCTACTTCTGGTAAAGCATCGTATTCGCACATAAATGCGATTGTTGGTCCTGGTTTTCCAGTATCGTATTTACCAATAAATCCTGTTGGTACAACATAACCTTTTGTTGTATCAAATCCTGCTTTAATTAAATAATTAGTAAGTAATTCCATTGTTTCAAATTCTTCGTTACCAATTTCTGGGTTTTCATATAAAGTTTTAACAATACTCATATAATCATCAATTTTTGATTCAACTGAGTTTAAAATTGTTTGTTTGTAATTCATTTTTAGTCCCTCTTTTCCTTAATTTGTGTATACAAAAAGCAACATAATGTTGCTTTTTATTTATTAGTCAATTGCATTAACTGATTTTTCTTGTGCTTCGTTAGCCCATTTTTCTAAATCACCGTTTGCTTTAGCTTCATCGATTACTTTGTTAGCTACTTCAATTAATGATTTATATTCATCACCTAGTGGGAATCCGATAACGTTTGTAGAATATTTACCTTCTGCATCTAAATCAAATTCATCTTGTGGTAAGATTGTTAAATTTGGGAAAGTAGTTAACATTGGTTCAGCTGAACTTGTTGAAACTACAACGGCATCAACATCTCCTGAGTTTAATGCTAATGCTGAAGCATCTGTTGTACCATATTGTTTAATATTTTTTTCATCTGTTAATTTCATTGCCATTTCATATTGAATTGAACCAGCTTGTGCTGCAATTGATAATTTTGCTGCTTTAAATTCTGCTAATGTTTTGTATTTTTCTGCTGTAGCTTTTGTTACTAATAATCCTTGATATCCATCAGATGTTTCTCTTTGGTATCCTGTAGAGAATTGCATAACTTTTGCTCTTTCGTCAGTTTGTGCAAATCCTGAGATCCCCATATCTACTGAACCTGCTTGAATGTTCGCTAAAACCCCATTAAAGTCAGTTGCTTTAATTTCTAATTCTACCCCAATTTCATCAGCAATTGCTTGTGCTAATGAAATGTCTGTACCTACGATTTGTTTTTTCCCGTTTTCATCTAACATGTAGAATTCTGAAGGTGGGAAGTCTGGTGAAGTTCCCATTACGATTTTTCCAGCTGCTTTGATTTGTTCTAGTTTGTCTTGTGTTTCCCCTTTACTTCCACAACCAACTAGAGATACTGCCATTGCACCAGCTAATGCGAGTTTTAATAATTTTTTCATAATTTAGTCCTCTCTCTCTTATTTTTGTTTTATTTAAAGATTTGCGTTTATAAATCTTAATTAATACATAACTTTATCAAAGAAATCTTTTGTACGTTGATTTTTAGGATTATTGAATACTTCTTCTGGAGTTCCTTCTTCTAAGATAATCCCTTGATCAATAAACATAACACGACTTGCTACTTCTTTAGCGAATCCCATTTCGTGAGTTACAATAACAGTAGTCATTCCTGACTCTGCTAAATCTTTAATTACTAATAATACTTCTTTAACCATTTCTGGGTCTAGTGCACTTGTTGGTTCATCAAATAACATTACTTCTGGATCCATAGCTAAGGCTCTTGCGATAGCCACACGTTGTTTTTGTCCTCCAGATAATTTATTTGGATAAACATCTTTTTTATCTTCTAGTCCTACTTTTTTAAGTAATTCAACTGCTTTTTTTTCAGCATCTGCTTTGTTCATCCCTTTTACTTTAATAGGAGCTAATGTAATGTTATCTAATACAGTCATATGAGGGAATAAATTGAAATGTTGAAATACCATTCCAATATGTTCTCTTACTTTATCAATATTAAAGTTTTTATCATCTTTTTTAGTTAAGTTTTGATCTTTAAAAATAACTTCACCTTGTGTTGGTTCTTCTAATAAGTTTAAGCATCGTAAGAAAGTTGATTTTCCTGATCCAGAAGGACCAATGACGGCTACAACTTCACCTGTATGGATTTCAGTTGTGATTCCTTTTAAAACTTCTAAATGTCCAAATGTTTTGTGTAAATTAACTGTTTTAAGCATCTTTATTCAACTTCCTTTCTATCATACCCATAACTGTTGTCATGATTGTTGTTAAGAATAAGTAAATAATTGCGATAATAATTAAGGATTCAAATACTGAATATGTTGCCGCTTTAACAATGTTACTTGTATACATTACATCGAAAATACCAACTGTTGATACGATTGATGATTCCTTAATCATTTGAATAAATTCATTACATAACCCTGGTAAAATCACTTTTACTGCTTGAGGAATAATAATGTAGCGCATTGTTTCAAGATTTGATAACCCTAATGAACGACCTGCTTCCATTTGTCCTGCATCAATAGAATCAAGACCACCTCTTAATAATTCACAAATATATGCACCTGAGTTAATTCCTAAAGCTACAACAGCTGTAATAAATTCTCTTGATCCATAAACAGAACCTAAAGCTGGAATAGCAGGTAAAGATAAACCAATCATTGGTAATCCATATAACCAGATATATAATTGTAATAACATTGGTGTTCCACGGATCACTTGTGTATAAAATGCTCCTAGAACATTTAAAGCTTTCATGCGTGATCGTTTCATTAATGTTGCGATCAACCCTAAAATACATCCTATAACTACTGTCAATAGTGATAACACTATTGTTACAATTGTTCCATCGATAAATGTTGGAATCCATTTCGTCATCTTTCCAAAATCAATGGCAATTGCTAAAACTGAACTTGCACCTACCATAATATCCATTCCCCTTTCTCTCTACTAACAAAAAAACGTCTCTTGGAAAAATCCAAGAGACGAATATCTATCGCGGTACCACTCTCGTTAATGTAGATTGACTCTACATTCACTCTCGCTTGTAAGGTAAGCTTACCGAATATCCTATGTATTCAGATATTCCCCTCCAAAGTGCGCTTCACCGTTTCTTCCTTACTAGTCTTCCACCTACACTAGCTCGCTGTAAATTCCAAAATCGATTACTCTCTTTTTCACTGGGTTTATTTGTTTGTATGCCATCATTATAAACTATTTTGATGTCTTGTCAACACTATTTTTTAATTTTTTTAAATTTATTTTTAGTTACTATTTTTCTATTAATTCTAAAAGAAAACGCATTTGTTATTGATTCTTTCTATTTTACACTATTTCTTTCAATAAAAAAGAATTAAATAAAAAATTAGCCCGAAGATAAAATTGACAAAATTTAGGAACCATTATACACTATTTTTATAAACTGAAAGGAGAGCAAAAAATGGTTAAAGCTGTAATTTTCGATATGGATGGTCTAATGATCGACAGCGAAAGAGTAACTTATGATGGTTATGTTATCGAATGTGCTAAACTAGGTCATACCATGACAAAAGAATTTTATAAAACATTACTTGGAAAACCTATCAAAGGAATCTATGATCAATTCCATAAAGAATTTGGCGAAGATTTTCCTATTGAAGAAGTTATTCAAAAAGTACACAAATATATGGCAGATTTATTTGAAAATGAAGGTGTACCAATAAAAAAAGGGTTAGTAGATCTATTAAAATATCTAAAAGAAAACAATTATAAAACAATCGTCGCAACATCATCAAACAGAAATCGTGTAGACGTTATTTTAAAAAGTGCTAATATTACACAATACTTCGATGATTCCATTTGTGGAGATGAAGTAACAAAAGGAAAACCAAATCCTGAAGTATTCTTAAAATCTTGTGAAAAACTTGGTGTAAGCGTAGAAGATGCTGTTGTATTAGAAGACTCAGAAGCCGGTATTCAAGCCGCTAGTAGCGCTAATATCAAAGTGATCTGTGTACCTGATATGAAATACCCAGAAGAAGAATATGCTTCTAAAACTTACAAAATCGTTGATTCTTTAGAAGATGTCCTTACTTTATTAAAAAATAAAGAACTTTAATATTAATTCATTACAGGGTGGTAACATTACCACCCTCTTTTTTATATTAGTACATTTTTCCAAAAACAAAAGTATTAAGAAACACCTATAAAATGGACATATCTTAACTTTTTAAATTTTTCAACTGTCAAAGATATCCTAATTAATATAAACGATCACTTGAATAAAACTACTTTAATAAAACAATCATCATCTAAAAGTGATTTTTTATTGAATTTCCCTTGCTTTTTTCAATTCTTTCGCCTATAATTTATAGTAATGAAAGCGCTTGTACAAAGGAGGGTAGAATTTTATGATTAAGATCTTAATATGTTGCCTTGGTGGGTTTTCATCAAGTGCTATGTCTGTAAAGATGTCAAATGATATTAAGGCCTTAGGTTATGAAGACAAGGTTTCGATTAACTTTCAACCATTCCATTTAGCAAATGATGTCATCAACGAATACGATGTCGTTATGTGCTGTCCACATTTAAAATTTGAAACCAGTCGTTTCTTCAAAACCAATCCCAATATCCATAAACCCGTATATCTTTTACCACCTAAGATGTATGGAACAATGAATGTTGAAGATGTCTATGAAGATGCTCAAGATATCATAGAAGGATATAAACAAAATCCTTTCAATCCTTGGCACTTTGAAGGCGAAGATAATGTCATGCACATTAAAAGAGTTTGTTCTTATCGTAAAAGCAAAAAGCAATGATTCATTTGATCATTGCTTTTTATTTTGGGACAGTATAAATTATTGTTTCAATCTATTCTACAAAAAAATCAATCGATGAATTAAAAAGTTTGATACACTAAAAAAGAAGCACTCTATTATGCTTCTTTGTTGAATACTTTATTAATAGATTCTAGTTGATCTTTAACTAAAGTTAACGCATCTTCTCTATTTGTAGAAGATAACAATGCATTGAATTTAAATAAAATATCATAAACTTCTTTTTTAGATGATTCATCCATTTCTAATGTATCTAAAACAATTTGTCTCGTGATTTTAGAAATGATATCATCTGGATCAATTTTAACTGGTGGTTCATCACTAATTCCTAATAAATAATCAGATGATGTATCCAATAACGCAGTAAGTTTTGGTAATAAATTTCCTGATGGTAAAGTTGATCCTCTTTCCCATTGACTTATTGCTGTTTGATTAACACCAAGTTTACTAGCCAATTCGACTTGTGATAATTTCTTTTGTTTTCTTACTTCTTTTATTCTATTCATAGTTTTACACCTCTTACTTCATATTATAAAAGTTTTTATAATATAAAAGCAATAAATATATCATTTATTTTTAGCTTGAATAAGTTATACTATTCGCTTTTGAATATTATATGTTATAACATAAGTATGCATTATGATTAAAGCGTGAAAATGGTAGGGATATGAGCTGGCATAATATTA
Source organism: uncultured Erysipelotrichaceae bacterium (assembly GCA_900550005.1). Taxonomy (GTDB): domain Bacteria; phylum Bacillota_I; class Bacilli_A; order Erysipelotrichales; family Coprobacillaceae; genus Beduini. The sequence goes on along the minus strand of URQL01000003.1, from coordinate 28,392 downwards.
TATCTGATAGTGTTTGTGAAGATTGCTTAGAACAAGTCATTCAAACTAAATTAAAACCTGGTACAACAAAAGAATAAATTATGGCATGATCCCAAAGATGACATTAGTGAAGGAACAGAAAGATCTCTTCTAGATTGTTAATTCCTACATTGACAAATATTTAAAACTGTATTATTGTATTAGTAACAAAAAAATTCGCTTAACTAAGAAGAGTACTATTTATAGACATAGATAGAGAATAAGGGGTTGGTGGAACCTTATTATGAAGTAAGTAGGAATGGGCTTAGCTAGAAGCAAAATGAAAGTGAAAACGAGTAGTGGCGCCGTGATTTCTGCGTTAAAGAAAACAAACATGATGGTGTTTGCAATAGGTGGCGATAATGTTTTTGTCCTATTTGGACAAAAACTTTTTTTGTTAGAAAAGGAGAAGATTATGAAAAAAATCATTTTAACAGGAGATCGTCCTACAGGAAAATTACATTTAGGACATTATGTAGGATCACTTAGAAAAAGAGTAGAACTACAAAATTCAGGTAAATTCGATGAAATTTACGTTATGATTGCCGACGCTCAAGCCTTAACTGACAATGCTGACAATCCAGAAAAAATTAGGAGAAACATCTTAGAAGTCGCTTTAGACTATATGTCTGTAGGATTAGACCCTACTAAAACAACAATGTTCATCCAATCTCAAGTTCCAGCTTTATGTGAATTTACAACTTATTATATGAACTTAGTTACTGTTTCAAGATTACAAAGAAACCCAACAATTAAAGACGAAATCAAACAAAGAGGATTTGAAACAAGTATCCCAGTTGGTTTTTTAAACTACCCTGTATCACAAGCAGCAGACATTACTGCTTTTGAAGCAACAACAGTTCCTGTTGGAGAAGATCAAAAACCAATGTTAGAACAAACTCGTGAAATCGTTCGTAGCTTTAACCATATTTATGGTGATGTATTAGTAGAACCAGAAGGAATGTATGAAGATAATGAAGTATGTTGTCGTTTACCAGGAATTGATGGTAAAGCTAAAATGTCTAAATCATTAGGTAATGGTATCTATCTATCCGATACACCTGAAGAAGTATCTAAAAAAGTAATGAGCATGTATACTGACCCTAATCACTTAAAAGTAAGTGACCCAGGACAAGTTGAAGGAAATGCTGTATTTATCTATTTAGATGCTTTCTGTAAAGATGAACACTTTGAAAAATATTTACCAGATTATAAAAACTTAAATGAATTAAAAGATCATTATCGTAGAGGTGGTTTAGGTGACGTTAAAATTAAACGTTTCTTAATCAAAGTATTAGAAGATACTTTAGCACCAATTCGAGAACGTCGTCATGCTTTAGAACAAAATATTGACGAAGTCATGAAAGTCTTAGAAGAAGGTTGCAAAAAAGCAAACATAAAAGCCAATGCAACTCTAAAAAAAGCAAAAGATGCTATGAAAATCAATTATTTTGATGATAATCAAGATAGTATTAAAAAATATTTTGAATAGAGGATATTTTATTGTTTTTATACTCTACTTAAACTAAAAAGACGATAGAAACCAGTTAAAAACTGATAAATCGTCTTTTTTTATTTCATCTTTTATATTATGACCCTATTCGTATGTACCTTTAATTATTTGTTTTTTATTTAAAATATGAACTTTACCTAAGGCAATCACACTATCAATAGAAGTATCTTGATCTAAAAGGAGTAAATCTGCATCCTTGCCTTCTACAATTTCTCCTTTATTTAAGTTTAATCCTTTAGCAACATTTTGAGTATAATAAGGTAAAGCTTCTTCCAAAGAAAAACCATTAGCTAACATATTTTTAAATTCGTCATAAAGACATTGTACAGAGGATACACCTATCTTAGTTAAATGACCATCTTGATCATAAGAAGAATAACTCCCTTGACCATCGGATGAAATGGTAATTCTTTCTAATGGTAATCCTCTTTTTTTAGCTTCAATAATGGCTTTAGTTGCACTAAACGCCGGACTCGCTGTCATATCAATATAACCACCCATTTCTAGTAGCTTATAACTATCTTCCAATAAATGAGAAGTACGTGTTACATGGGTTGGTCTAAAAGTTGTGATTGGAATAGAAGTCGATTCTAAAGCTTCAAATACTTTAGCTAATCCTTGCTTATCATCTCCCATATGTAATACTAAAACACCCGGTTTTCCACTAAGCAAACTGCTTACTCTTATATCACTAGCTAAACGAATAAGTTCTTGCACCGTGATATGGCTAGAACGGTGATCTGATAAAGCAAGTTTACACCCTACAACTTCATCAATAAATAGAATATCCTTTTTTATATCGCCAGTAATTGTAATTGGTGGATATTGGTAAGAACCACTAATAATAAAACAAGATAAACCTTCTTCTTTTAAAGCTTTCGCTTTAGAAAGTAAATTTTCAACATCTCTCGATATCCCATCTGTTCCTAATAATCCTAAAACAGTTGTAATTCCTGCTTGCGTTAATTTAGATAGCATAATTTCTGGTGCTTTGGTTTTAAAGCTACCTTCCCCTCCACCACCAGTAATATGAACATGTTGATCAATAAAACCTGGCACAAGTATTTTATTTGTACCATCAATAATATCAAATAAGTCATAATCAATAGAATCTTCTATTTTTTCTATCTTATCTGAAATTAAAACATCTTTCTTACCTAAGTATTTTGGTGCATAAACTTCTACATTTTTTATTAAATACATAATAACCTCCAATTATATAATTTTTAATTTTTTCAATAAAGTAAATAATCCTAAATAAATCGTACTAACAAGTCCATAAATAATATAAGATAAAGAAATCTCTAAATCTTTTGGAAACATAAAATATTGATTGATACTTCCATTTATTTTTAGTAATAATATTCCACTCATAATAATACTAATTATCATAAGTACACTCATTTTTTTCATTTTAATATGTAAATGTTTTGTATAAAACACATGGATAACTAATAAAATAAAACTCATTACAACAAGGAATCTCATTACTTTGACGAGTGTAAAAATATAATCTTTAACTTCTTGATAATGATTGAAAGAGGTAGACATTTTTTCAATATCTAAACTAGGATCAACTAAAGTTAATCCTGACGAAGTTGTATAAGATACATAGCGACTTTGTTCATAAGTATTTCGACTTGTTATTCCAACAACCTTGTAACCATCTACTTCATCATTTAAGTTTAAATTAGATGATAAGGCATCTTCTTGACTGATTACCATTTGGTAATCTTCTGTTGGATAGGTACCTGATATTAATGGGAAATCTTGATTTTGAATATGAATAAGTTTATGTCCTTCATTATATTCATCATTAAAATAGCCAATCCCTTCTTGACTCGTTTCAATTAGGTTATATTCATAGTAAGTTGTCGCTTTAGGATAACCTTGTACGGTTTGAATTAGAAAAACAATTGTATAGTAAATACTAAGTACACCTAGTATCGTTAATGAAATGATCAATAAAGATTGAATATATTTTTTCACTTTCATCACTTCCTTACAACTATTATAAGAAAATTTTAGACAAATGTCACGATGAAAAAACGCAATGCCTAAGCATTGCTTTGTTCTAAGGTTAATTTCCCATCTTCAATTTTATAAATTTGCTTACACTTTGTAAAAGATGAACGACGATGAGATACTAGTACAAAAGTACGATTTTGATATTCTTTTCCTAATACCTCAAGTAGTCCTTTTTCATTTAAAACATCTAAATTACTTGTCGGTTCATCCATAACTAAGATATCGGGTTGCATAATAAGGGTTCTTGCAATTCCTATTCTTTGTCTTTCTCCACCTGATAAACGTGAATTCATTTGTCCCATAATTGTATCGTACCCTTCTGGAAGTGTTTCAATCAAATCATGGATTCCTGCTCTTTTAGCTGCTTGAATAATTTCTTCCTTAGAAGCATTTGGCTTACCAAAAGCAATATTATTAGCGATTGTATCATCAAATAAGAAAGTAAATTGTTCTAAAACGGTAATACGTTCATGTAATGATTTTAATGAATATTTTTGAATAGGAATGCCATTAATACAAATTTTTCCTTCACTTACATCCCAGAAACGAAGTAATAGACGAATAAATGTTGATTTACCAATACCACTTTGACCACTAATTCCTATTTTATCTCCTTTTTTAATTGTGAAATTACAATCTTTTAATAAATACGGACTATTTTCATTATATCTAAAAGATACATGATCAAATTCTATCGTATCAATCGTTTCTAATTCAATTGGATTTTCACATTCTTGAACAGCAGGAAGAGTGTCTTCTAAATTAAATAAACGTGTACTTGCTGCATAAGTTTCAAGTAAACTTGATACGACCATTGTTAAAGATTGGGTTGATGAAAAAGATGCAGACACAATAAATGATAAGAAAATAACTTGGTTTCCATCTACATATTTATTTAAAGCTAAGTAAGAAGCTATCGCAATGATTGTAATTCTAGCAAGATAAACAAAGAAAGTAGGTGCAGATGTCACTGTTTGTCTATGTATTGTTAAACCATGGGCTGCTTTATTTACCTCCCTATTACATTCACGAAGTTCTTTTAATTTCTGATCACCATTATGAAAGATTTGAATATCTTTGATTGCATAAATACTTTCTAAAACCAATGTTTTTAAACTTGATAAACATTCACGATATTTCATCCCGATACGATTACCTACTTTTAAAGCAAGTAATGGAAAAATAATACAGATCAATAAATAAATAGGTAATAAGAATAAAGCAAAATAAGGATGACAAGAGTAAGCAATAATTAAAGTTAAAGCCGGTAAAATAATAACAGTACACATTGGTCCAATGGTATGTGCAAAAAAGAACTCTACCGTTTCGATATCACTAATTGCAATGGATAATAAATCTCCAGTTTGGCGGTCAACTAAACAAGCGGGTGATAATCTTCTTAATGTATCAAACATTTCAATACGCATATCTGCTAGTAAACGATAAGCTCCAGCATGAGATACATACCCTTCTAAATAACGATTGATTGCAATTAATAAGGCGAACCCTAACATCGCTAGCATAGCTTTGGTTTCATAGCGGTGATCCATTCTTCCACTTGCACTAAGGATCCAAATAGCACCAGAACCCATGATCCCCATTTGTGATAAATTTCCTACAATACTTGCAAGCGTTGAAATAAATAATAGTTTTTTTACTGAATGAGCCTTATGAAATAAACGCTTATTTAATTCTATAAAAGAATATTTTTTATTATTCATGATTTTCACCTCGCATTTTTTCCCCTTGTTTTTCCAATTGATCTTGTTCTAAAACAAGTTGATGATATAAACCATCCTGTTGCATTAAGTCCTGATGATTTCCTTGTTCTTGAATTGTACCTTGATTTAAAACATAAATACAATCTGCATTTTGAATGGTTGATAAACGATGGGAAATGATGATCAATGTTTTTGACTTAGCTAAGCGATGAATACAATTCCATATTTCATTTTCACTTTCAACATCAACATTTGATGTTGCTTCATCAAAAATAATATATTGTGCTCCACTTAGTAATGCTCTAGCAATACCGATTCTTTGTCTTTCTCCCCCGGACAAACGAGCACCAGCATCTCCAACATCACTATCTAATCCATTTTCAAAGCTTAATACTTTATCTTTTAAACGGACTTCATCTAATACTTCTAATAATTCTTCATTTGTAGCATCTTGTTTAGCTATTTTTAAGTTATCAGCAATGGTTCCACTAAACATCCCCACACTTTGAGGGACCATGATCATTTCTTTTCTTAAATCCTCAGTTGTATAGTCGACAATATTTTTACCATTTAAATAAATATTTCCTTTATTAACATCATTAAAATACATGAGTAAAGAAGCAATTGTACTCTTACCAGAACCTGAACGACCTACTAAAGCAATTGTTTTTCCTTTAGGGATCGTTAAATTAATATTCTTTAAAATTTCTTTCTTACCATCATAAGAGAAAGTTACATCTTCAATTTGGAAACCTTCAATCGCTTGTAATGCATGTTTTTTATTACTTTCTTTTCTTGAAACATCAATATTAGCAACATCTTCAACTTTTTGACTTGCTGCTACACCAGCTAAAGCAGAATGGGTTGCATTCATCAATTGTCTAAGAGAACTAAAGAAAGTAAATGACATCATTAAAATCATCAAACAATCGGATATATCCATATTTCCTAAACAATATTGATAACAAATCATCCATGTAGAAATAAACACAGATAAATAAATAACACTATCACTTACTAAAAAAGATAAGAAATTGACTTTCATCATTGCCATGATACTATCACAAAATTTATTTGCTTTTTGTGTTAACACTTCTTTACGTTTTTCATCTTGATTAAATAATTTTAGTGAAACCAAACCTCTAACACTTTCAAGATAATAACCTGTCAAATCTTCCATATCTGACCAGTAACGTTTTTTTAGTTTTTCTGTATATTGTCTAAATGTATTGTTTAATGGGAATATACATAAAGATACAATAAGTAAAAAACTAGCAATACTTAAAGATATGGACTTCAATCTAAAAAATAAATAGATTGGTGCAAGTATACTATAAAATAAACTAGGAAGATATTTACTATAATAAAGTTGCATAGATTCTACACCATCTACACAAGTAGTAATAGCTGAAGTAGGTCCAATTTTTTCAATATGTCCTACATCTAAATCTAAAACTTTAGAAAAAATATCTTGTCTTAAATTAATACGTGCCTTAGCTGTACAACGATACTCTGCTTCACCAATGAGTAAATCCCCTAAAAACATTAAACAAGCATAAATAAATGCCCATAAAATAGCTTGATAAGCTTGACTTACACTCATGTCTAAAGTCAGTAAATTACCTAAGAATTTCGCAATAACTCCTGCAAATTCCGTTCCCCCTATTAAAACAACAATTTTTAATAAGGAAATCAAGATGATCCAGCCCCATAAGCCTTTAGCCATCTTAATTAAATTTTTATTTAATAATAACATACTCCCCCTCCTTTGTTAGTTAATGCTAACTATTAGTTTACACCATTTTACTTCTTTGTCAATCTACAAAAAAGAAACTATTTTTACAATTATAATAAATTATTTAAAGGTAAAGCTTTGTAAGTGTTCATTGGTTAGTCCTCTTTGTTGTAACTTTTGTTGTTACTTTTGACATTTATAATATAATCCTATTTTGATATAATGCCAACAGTTACATTAAAATATTTAAAAAAACTTATCCAAGTGTTTTACTTAGATAAGTTTCATTTTATTTCAATTTTTTAAAGGCTGTTGATAACATCAACTTGATACGGTTTAATTGGTTAACTTCAGATACACCTGGATCATAATCAATAGCGACAATGTTACTTTCTGGGTATTTTTTTCTTAATGCTTTAATTACCCCTTTACCTGTAACATGGTTTGGTAAACATCCAAATGGTTGCATACAAACAATATTTGGTGCACCTGATTCAATAAGTTCAATCATTTCACCAGTTAAGAACCAACCTTCACCTGTCATATTTCCTACTGATACAATTTCACTTGCTTTATTAGCTAAGTGATCAATATAGGCAGGTTCACTAAAACGTTTAGATTGTCTTAATGCTTTACGCATATCTTTTCTAAAGAAATCTAAGGCTTTAATTCCAAAGTTTGTTAGATTTTTTGTAGAATTTTTTGTTTCTAAATAATCATTTTTAAAGTTATTGTTGTAGAAGCAATACATAAAGAAGTCTAAGAAATCTGGCATAACTGCTTCTGCTCCTTCACTTTCAACAATATCTACAATATGATTATTTGCTTCTTCTGAGAATTTAACTAATATTTCTCCAACTAAACCAACTCTAGGTTTTTTGATATCTAAGATAGGTAATTCATCAAAGTCTTTAACGATAGCATACATATTTTTCTTAAATGTTGAATAACTTAAATTATCAATATTTTCTTGAATTTTGTTTGTCCAATAATGGTAAAGTTCATTAGCTGATCCTTTTTCTTTTTCATAAGGACGTACACGATAAAGTACTCTCATCAATAAATCACCATAAATCGCACTGAATAATAATCCTTTAGCTAATTTATAATTAATTTTAAATCCTGGATTACTTTCCATTCCTTGTAAGTTTAAAGAAATAACTGGAATTTGTTCCATATTGGTATCTTTTAATGCTTTACGAATAAAGGCAATGTAATTTGTAGCACGACATCCACCACCTGTTTGAGTCATAATTAATGCAGTATGATTTAAATCATATTTACCACTTTTTAAAGCATGCATCATTTGTCCTATCGTTAAAATACTTGGATAACAAGCATCATTATTAACATATTTTAATCCTTCTTCAATGTTTCCTTTATCCCCTTCAGGTAAAACCACTAAATTATATCCTGCATTTCTAGCGGCAATTTCAAAAAATTGGAAGTGAATTGGTGACATTTGTGGACAAAGGATTGTATATTTTTCTTTACGCATTTGTTTTGTAAATTGTGCTGGTTTAATAACATAATCTGTCTTTTCTCTTTCAACAGGTGTTTCTAATCGTTCATCCATTGTTGCTTTTAGAGAACGGATACGAATACGAATAGCTCCTAAGTTACTTCCCTCATCAATTTTAATTAAAGTATAGATTTTATTTTTAGCTTTTAAAATTTCTTGTACTTGATCTGCTGTTACAGCATCTAAGCCACAACCAAAAGAAGTTAATTGAATCAATTCTAAATCTTTACGTGTCGTTACAAAGGCTGCAGCATTGTATAAACGTGTATGGTACATCCATTGATCTACTACACGAATTGGTCTTTCTAACACATTATAGCAAGCTACCATTTCTTCTGTTAAAACAGCTAATCCTTCTGATGTGATTAAATCTGCTAATCCATGATTGATTTCTGGATCAATATGATAAGGACGTCCAGCTAAGACAATTCCTTGAATATGATGATCTTCAATGTATTTTAAAATCTTTTTACCTTCATTATAAACATCTTGTTTATAATGATCTAATTCTACGTACGCTAATTTTACAGCCTTTTCAATATAATCATCAGAAATATGGTAATCTACTAAAGCTTTTTTCATAGTTTCAATCACTTTTTGTGGATCATTTAAAGTAATATAAGGTTGAATATATTTAACTTCATCTAAATCTTCAACATTGTTTTTAATTACTTCTGGGTAAGATTGGACAATTGGACAGTTGTAATGATTTTGACTGTTTTTATCTTCCACTCTTTCATAAATAACATCAGGATAGAAAATGGCATCCACTTTGCGTTTAATTAAACTTTCAATATGTCCATGAACAAGTTTTGCTGGATAACATACTGATTCTGAAGGAATGGATTCCATTCCCATTTCATAAATTTTTTTAGATGAACGAGGGGATAATACCACTCTAAATCCTAAAGCTGTAAAGAAAGTATGCCAGAATGGATAATTATCATACATATTTAATACTCTAGGAATACCAATTGTTCCATGTTTTGCTGCTTCTGGAACAAGAGAGCGATAAGCAAATACACGGCGGTATTTATAATCAAATCCATTTGGTAAATCATGAATTTTTAAAGGAAGATCTGCTCCTCTTTCACAACGGTTACCTGATACAAAACGACGTCCATCATTAAATTCAGTAATCGTTAGAGGACAATTGTTTGTACATTTACCGCAGTGTTTAAATGTTTTTGTATAAGTTAATTGTTGTAATTGTTCTTTTGTTAGAATCGTTGATTTTTCATCTATAGCACTATCTTTAGCCATTAAGGCAATACCAAAAGCACCCATTAATCCTGAAATCGTTGGTCTAAATGGTTCAACTCCAGTTTCTAATTCAAAAGCTCTTAAGATAGCTTCATTATAGAAAGTTCCCCCTTGAACAATAACATGTTTTCCTAAGCTTTCTTTATTACGTAATTTAATAACTTTATATAAAGCATTTTTAATAACAGAATAAGAAAGGCCAGCAGAAATATCAGCGACACTTGCGCCTTCTTTTTGTGCTTGTTTTACTTTAGAGTTCATAAATACTGTACAACGGCTACCTAAATCAATCGGTTGTTTTGAAAGTAAAGCCACTTTCGCAAAGTCCGCTACAGGCATATTTAATGATTTCGCAAAAGTTTCAATGAAAGAACCACATCCAGAAGAACAAGCTTCATTTAATAAAATCTCTTCAATAACACCATCATTGATACGAATAGCTTTCATATCCTGTCCACCAATATCAATAATGAAATTAACTTCTGGCATAAAGTATTTAGCAGCTTTAAAATGAGCAATTGTTTCTACTTCACCTAAATCCACCATTAGTGAAGATTTAATTAAAGCTTCTCCATACCCTGTAACACCTGCTTTTTTAATATAAACGCCTTCAGGCATTTTCGTATAAATATCAATTAAAATATCTTTAACTAATTCTAATGGACTTCCATTATTGCTTCCATAATAAGAATAGAGGATTTGTGCTTGATCATCAATTAAGACAACTTTAGATGTTGTTGAACCAACATCGATCCCTAAATAAGCAGGTCCTTGATATGTACTTAAATCTCTTTCTTTAACTTGATTTTGATTATGTCTTTTTCTAAATGCTTCTAATTCTTCTTCATCCTTAAATAAAACCGGTAAAACGTCTTTTTTATCTACTTCTAAATGCTTGATATTTTGTAAAATTGTAAACATATCTTTTAAAGAGGTTTGATTTTTAGCCTCTCTTGCATGAATACAAGCTCCCATAGCCACGAATAATTGTGGATTTTCAGGAATAATCGTATGTTCTTCATCTAAGTTTAAAGTTTCAATAAAACGTTCTCTTAAACTTGATAAGAAATAAAGAGGTCCCCCTAAAAAGGCTACAAATCCACGAATAGGTTTACCACAAGCAAGTCCACTGATAGTTTGATTTACTACAGCTTGGAAAATAGAAGCGGCAATATCTTCTTTTGCTGCCCCTTCATTAATAAGAGGTTGAACATCTGTTTTCGCAAATACACCACAACGTGAAGCAATTGGATAAATCGTTTCGTAGTTTTTAGCTAATTCATTAAGTCCCGCTGCATCCGTTTGAAGTAAAGAAGCCATTTGATCAATAAAAGCCCCTGTTCCTCCAGCACAACTTCCATTCATACGTTGTTCTAAAGTTCCTTCAAAATAAGTGATTTTAGCATCTTCACCACCCAGTTCAATAACAACATCTGTTTCTGGAATGTATTTTTCAACAGTTGCTGTACAAGCGATGACCTCTTGAACAAAATCAATATTTAAAGATTTTGATAAAGCTAATCCACCTGATCCTGTCATAGCCACTTGAACTTCTCGATCTCCGATTTGTTCCATCATTTCATTGATCATTCGTTTTAAATTTTCTTGAACATCTGAGTAATGTCGTTGATAAGTACTATAAATACAATTGTCTTGATTATCTGTTAAATAAAGCTTAATTGTTGTAGATCCGATATCAATTCCTAAATAATTCATATTGTCCCTCCTATTCTAATAACCCAGTTAAAATTTCACTAATCGTGTGAATCGATTCATATGCTTTGTTGATTTGATCTGGTTTCAACATACTAAGTTGATCAACAATAAAATCAACAACTGAAGATAATTGACGGTCTAAAAGTTCTTTTCCTTTAGGAGCAACTGAAAAATGAGTATAACGTCGATCTTCACTATCTATTTTTTTAATAACATAGCCTTGTTCAACTAAAGTTTTAAGAAGTAATGATTGCTGTTGTTTGGTTACAATTTGTTTTTTAGCTAATTCATTGAGTGTTAAACTACCATCACAATTCAACATACAAAGTGTTCTAAATTGTAATGGAGTAAGATGAGCTATATTTTTATTTTCCACTGGTCTTAGCACTCTTTGATTTAAAAGCATAATGGTAAGTAAATCATTTTTAATTGTTATCTCATCCAAAAATATCCCTCCAAACCGTCAACATTTATTGACTAACGTATGATAACATATTTCACTTTAATTGCCTACAAAAAAAAACGATTTTTTTCACAAAAATCGTTTTCATTTTATTTTTCAAATTGACTTTCATATAAAGAAGCGTAAAAACCTTTTTGTTTTAATAAAGCAAAATGAGTTCCCATTTCTACTATTTTGCCTTCTTTCATCACAATAATCTGATCTGCATTTTTTATTGTTGATAAACGATGAGCAACAATTAAACTCGTCCTTCCTTGCATAATTTGTTCAAACGCATTTTGGACTTGAACTTGTGTCAAAGTATCAATCGAACTCGTTGCTTCATCTAAAATAAGCATAGGTGGGTTTTTAAACATAACTCGAGCTATAGAAATAAGTTGCTTTTGTCCCATCGATAATTGATTTGCATCTTCAATATAGGTATCATAGCCTTTAGGTAATCTTTCAATAAAAGATTTCAAATGAACTTTTTCAATAACTTGATTTAATTGATCCTCACTTACTTGTTTATTTCCATAAATAATGTTTTCTTTGATCGTACCATTAAATATCCAGGTATCTTGTAAAACCATTCCAAAACTTTGTCTTAATTGATTCAAAGAAATCTTTTGAATCGGTACTTGATCAATTTTAATAGTCCCTGACTGTGGTAAGTAAAAACGCATAAGTAAATTAATGAGCGTTGTTTTACCACAACCTGTTGGTCCAACAATAGCTATTTTTTGTCCCGGTTGAATCGATAAATTTAAATTTTGAATAAAAGGTTGCTCACCATAAGAAAAGTAGATTTTTTCAAAATCAATCTTTCCGTTAATTATTTCAAGCTCTTTTATCCCTTGATCCAACTCATTCGATTCATCTAACACATTAAAAATTCTTTCTAAAGCAACAATAGCACTTTGTAATTCACTAATAACCGCTGATATTTCATTAAAAGGTTTCGTATAATGATTAGTATAAGAAAGAAAACTTGATAAAACACCCACACTTGCTTGTCCTTGAATAACACAAATCGCTCCATAAACCCCAACTGCACTATAAACAAGTCCATTAACAACTCGCGTACTTGGTCCTGTGATTGCACTTAATGTTTGTGCTTTAACAGCCATGTCTTGATATTCTTGATTCATTTTCGCAAAAGTATCTTGACTTCTTTTTTCATAGCCATAGCTTTTTACTAATTTAATTTGACCAATATACTCTTCTATATACCCAACCATATCGCCTCTTAATCGCATCTGTGTGCGTAAAGATCGTTAAGAAAATTTCGCAATCAAACTTGCAACAAGTAAAGATAAGGGAGTCATAAAAAAGACGATCATCGCAATTTTAAAATTTAACGTAATCATAAAAATCAAAGTTAAAATAATGGTTAGTAATCCTGAAAAAATATTTTTCATTCCTTGTAGTAACCCTTCACTTACAACATCCACATCGAATAAAATACGACTCATCATTTGTCCATGAGTTATTGAATCTAAATAAGTTATAGGTAAATATTGTACTTTTTGAAATAATTCAATACGTAAATCATGAATCACATGATAAGCTAATTGGTTTGCATTTTTTATACAAAAATAATCAGACAAGATCATCCCAACTGTGATAAAAAACAATAAAACCAATAAATAAAATAATCTTGTAAAATCAACTTGATTTATACAAACCATGGTATCGATTGCTTTCCCAATTAAAATAGGATTAATCAAAGATAAAATAACATTGATCAAAGATAATGATAAAACAACAAAAATATGTTTTTTATAAGGATAAAGATAAGGTAATAAACGCTTTAAAATCACTTTTTTCATTTAGTTACCTCCCATTCCTTGACTATCACAAATCGCATGATAAATCGAACATTGTTGATATAATTGTTGATGTGTGCCTTGTGCTAGTAAAGATCCATGTTCTAAAACAAAAATACGATTGGCTTCTTTAACACTGCTTACTTTTTGTGAAATAATAATTAAGGTACAATCTAACTTAGTTAAAGCTGTTCTTAATGCTTTTTCAGTCATTGCATCTAAGGCACTACTGCTATCATCTAAAATTAGAATATCTGGTTTCCCAATAATTGCCCGGGCAATGGTTAATCGTTGTCTTTGACCTCCTGATAAATTTTTACCCCCTTGGTAAATTAAAGTATCGAGCCCTTGTGGTAGTTTATCCACAAAATCTTTTGCTTGGGCAATTTCTAAAGCTTCATAAATTTGTAAGTCTGTTGCATTTTCATTAGCCCATTGCATATTTTTTCTTAATGTACCATGGAATAAAATAGGTTCCTGACTTACCATCAAAATCTTCTTTTTTAAACTTTCAAAATCATATTTTTTAACATTAAGTCCATTAATTAAAATTTCACCTTGTTTTACATCATAAAAGCGGCATAAAAGCATTCCTAATGTGGATTTACCACTTCCTGTTGTTCCAATAATACCAATCATTTCATTTTTGTGAATTGTAAAACTCATATTTTGAATAAAGTCATGTTCTTGATAGGAAAACGAAATTTCTTTTACTTCAATTTGATTGAAATTAGACAATTCTTTTGTTTGTGTGCCTGCAATTAAACTAGGTTGTTTTAAAAATAAAGCTTTAATTCGTTTAGCACTAGTATTTCCTCTAATGATTTGTAGTAAGGTATTTGAAAAAGCAGTCATAGAACTAATGATGTTGGTAAGATAACTAATATAAGCAATCATTTCCCCTTGTGTCATTTGTCCATTATTAATTTTAATTCCCCCTTGATAAAGAATTAAAATGATGGAAATATTAATAATCAAAGTTGTCATAGGATTTAAAATGGCTTGTAATTTTCCTGCTTTTAAATTTTGATCACGTTGTTTTAAAGATTGGTTATAAAATTTAATATTTTCTTTTGCTTGGCTTGCATTAGCGCGAATAACGCGTAACCCTTCTAAATTTTCTCTTGTGATTAAAGTAAGCTGTTCTAAATCTTGTTGAACTTGTTTATAAGTATTTTGTAAAAAGTAGGTAATCAAGCCGATACTTAGACCTATAAAAAAGGAAGCAATAATAAAAGTAATAGATAATGACGGGTTAAGTTTAATGGCTAAAATGGTAGAACCAATGATAATAAAAGGTGCTCTTGACATGGTTCTTATCGTTTTAGCGATCGCTGTTTCTACATTACTGATATCACTTGTTAAAATGGTTATAAAAGAGGCTGTTCCTTGTTCATCAATTTCTTTATAAGATAAAGATTGAATATGCTTAAATAAAGCTAAACGAATGATTGCCCCTGTGCCTTGTGAAGTAAGAGATGCAAAATATTGGCATACATTTGAACATACATACCCAAGTAAACTAATTCCTACCATAACAAGTCCTTTATTTAAAACATAAGAAAAATCCTTTGCTACAATCCCATTATCAATAATACTTGCCATAACTAATGGTGTACAAAGTTCAAGTAATGATTCAACAATTTTAAAACAAGGTCCAATAATTGCTTGAACACGGTATTTTTTCATATATTTAAGTAAATATCCCACTTTTATCCCCTCACTTATTGTAATTTATTATATAATAACTAAAATTATAAATAAAGGAGGATAAACTCTTATGGACTTAAAACAACTTATTTATTTTAAAACAATCGTAGAACAGGGAACGATTTTAGCTGCTGCTAAAACTTTACACATGGCTCAACCCCCTCTTTCTATTAAATTAAAAGAACTTGAGGAAGAATTAGGTGTTACATTGCTTTATCGTCATCCTCGAAAAGTAGAACTTACAAAAGAAGGACGTCATTTTTATAAAAGAACCTTACAAATCTTAGAATTATGCAACGAAACAAAAAAAGAAGTGAAGGATTTATCACAATATCAAAAAATACATATTGGAGTTACTTCTTCTAATGGAGGTGTCTTCTTACAAGCCAAATTTGATGATTTTATTCAAAATCACCCTAATCTCATTTATGAGATCCATGAAGGAAATACTTATGAACTTATTGATTTAATCAAATCTCATCAAATTGATTTAGCTTTTATTCGTACTCCTTTTGATAGTACAGATTTAAACTATTGTGCATTAAAAAAAGAACCGATGATTGCTGTCGGATCAAAAGAATATCTGCAAAATGTAAAGGAAATAACCATTGCCGATTTAGAAAACTATCCTTTAAGTATTTATCGCCGCTATCAGCATTTGCTTGATGAATGTTTTATGAATCATCACGTTAAAATGAATGCTCGCTATGTTAATGATGATTGTCGAACTGCTTTATTATGGGCTAATCAAAATCGTAGTATTGCGATTGTTCCTTATTCTGCAATTAACTTAAAAGTTATTTCTCCTGATTTATGTATTGTCCCTATTAAACAAGAAGAACTTGAAACAAGTACTGTTTTAATTTGGCATCAACATAATAAATTACCTTCTTTGATTGAAGAATTAATTCAACATTATCAAAAAGAATTGCTTTAGAACTACAATTTAGCTATGATTATTAAGTAATTTAAAGGAGGAATTTTATTTATGCCTACAGGAGTAATCATTAATGTTGGTTCTGTATTACTTGGAGGTTTATTTGGCAGTATTGCAGGACATAAACTTAGTCCTAAATTTAAAACAGAACTTAATTTAATTTTTGGTGTCTGTTCTATGGGAATGGGAATAAATAGTATTGGATTGATGGAAAATATGCCTGCGGTGATTTTTTCTATTATCATTGGTACTTCTTTAGGTCTAATGATTCATTTAGGGTCTTGGATTGAAAAAGGTGCTATTTTAATGCAAAAGCCAATTGCGAAAATATTTAAAAATACATCTAGTTTATCTGAGGAAGATTTTTTAAATCAATTAATCACCATCATTGTTCTATTTTGTGCTAGTGGAACAGGAATATATGGTTCTTTAACAGCAGGAATGACTGGTGATAATGCCATTTTAATTTCTAAATCCATTCTTGATTTCTTTACTGCTGCTATTTTTGCTTGCAATTTAGGTTATGTAGTATCTGTTATTGCTGTACCTCAATTTATTATCTTTTATATTTTATTTTTAGCAGCTAATTTTATTTATCCTTTAACTACACCTAGTATGATCAATGACTTTAAAGCTTGTGGTGGCTTTTTAATGTTAGCAACCGGCTTTAGAATGATTAAAGTCAAAGACTTTCCTATTGCAGATATGATTCCGGCAATGGTTTTAGTTATGCCTCTTAGTTATTTATGGGTAAATTTTATTATGAAATTAATTTAAAATATTCTTCTATAAAAAAAGTTTCTTAGATTTTTTACTAAGAAACTTTTTTACTACTTACTAATTTTGTAAAAACAATAATAATACATCCCATTATAGTCATTACACAAGCAAAAATATACATAGCTTGTATACCCATATTATCTTGAAGAATTCCTCCAAGTAAATTTCCTGTCATAGACCCTACTCCAGAAGTCATCACAGAAATCATGGTTTGACCCATCATATGATCTTGACTTTCTAAAGTATAAGTTACATAGTATGTGATTACTGCTGTTAAAAGTCCATAAGAAGCCCCTTGAAATAACATTCCAATAAATAGAATAGGTAAACTAGGTGCTAGACAAATGGTAAAATTTCTAAAGATATAAAATATGGCTGCAACAACAATTAGAGTTAAACTATCAAATCTTCTAAGTAAACGTGGTGTAATGGCCATAACTGGCATTTCACTTGCTGCCATAAAGAAGATGGCGATTCCATATAATGAAGTATTTCCACCTAATTTATTTACAATATTAATTAAGTAAGTTGATAAAGAGGTACTTGCTGCAAACATGCACGCAAAACCTAATAAGATAAAGAAAAATGTTTTATACTTTTTAACAATACTAAAGAAATTACCACCTTTTTCTTCTTGCTCTTGCTTAACTTCGTGAATTGCTGGTAAAGAATTTAAAATTACTAAATCTAAAACAGCTGATAACGCAAAACCATAAGCCAATACAGTTGGATTTAACTTTTCAACCAATTGTCCTAATACAACTGCACTCACTGCATAAGAAACAGAACCTAATCCTCTTGCTAAACCAAAATTAATTTCTTTTCCTTCTTTAATATAATCCATGGCAATTGTCGATAACAAAGGAACCGTAGATACAATTAAAGCAATTAATAAAACATAAGCAATCATAATTAAAATAACTGGAATATCAAATAATGAAATGATTACAAAAATAATCGATAAAAATAGAAAAATAGAATTAACTAATTTTTTGATCGTCAATCCTTTTACTTTTCCAACAAGTGAAGATACAAATGGTGAAGAAAAGATCGTTACAATACACCCACCACCTGTAACTAAACCAATTTCAGTGTTTGTTAATCCTTTGTATTTTAAAAATACAGCTACATACCCATAAATACAGCATGTTGCAATCCAATAAAAAATATGTAATAAATTATATTTAATTTGTAATTTGTTCATAATGTCCCCTTTCGTCAAAACTCCTATATTCTAACATACTTTTAAGTAATTTATTAGTGTTTTCACAAAATGAAATTATGTAAATGACTTTCATTTACCATTTTCTCGATTTGTAAATTGTGTGCATTTTGATATAAGTGATGTTAAAATTGCAAAAAAGGGAGGACATAAAAATGCATTATATATTTTTTGATATTGATGGCACACTTGTAGCGGATGTAAATAAACAGCCTTATTTACCTCTTTCAACAAAACAAACAATTAAAAAGCTACAAGAAAAAGGACATGTTGTAGCTATTGCTAGTGGTAGACCAATTGAAATGATTTTATCTTTAGCAAAAGAACTTGCTATTAAGGATATTGTCAGTGATGGTGGTTTTGGATTAATGATTCAAAATAAAATTATTCATATTGATCCTTTAGATAAAGAAATTACTGTAAGATTATCTCAAGAATTACTTGATAAAAAAATTCCTTTTGCTTTTATGACCGATTCAACTTCTCGACAACTTATTGCATCAAATAAAATGTTAAATAACCGCCTTAATTATGATTTTGAAAATATACCTGTAGTCCTTGATGAAAACTTCGATCCTTTAAATGAAATTGCCTATAAAGTTTTTATTGGTATAACTAAATCTCAAGAATCAAACATTGAAACGGTAGATTGTTCAAAAATTATGCGATATGATCCAAATTGTTTGGCTTATGAACCCGACGATAAATACCGTGGTGTAAAAGAATTAGTGGATTATTATCACGGAGATATTAAAGATGTTATTTTCTTTGGTGATGGTTTAAATGATATTGCTTTAGCAAAACAGATTCCTTTTACGATTGCAATGGGCAATGCAATTGATGAATTAAAAGAAATTGCCTGTTTTGTTACAAAAGATATTTTAGACGATGGTATTGAATATGCTTGTAAACATTTCAATCTGATTGACTAAAACAAATAAAGCCTCTCTAACTTAGTTGGAGAGGTTTTTCAATTTATTTAATTTTTATACCTAATAATCCTGATAAAGCCAGCGCTTGTTGCGTATTTACAATAAGTCCTCTAAGATCATTTAAAGCAATCGTAATCCCTTCAATGTTATTGGATGTCATATCTATATCTTTTAAAGAAGTCATATAGAATTCACTACGGGCTAATTCATTTTGTTCAAATTCAATAAATTTAAATTTCAAATCATGAAATCGACTATAATTCATCTGATTTTCATTAAAAATCATTTTTTCTGTTTTTGTTTTAGAAAAATTTACATAATCCATCAGACAAGCATTAAACAAAATATCTTTCATATAGCTATCTATAATATCTAAGCCTGTACAACGACACGTATTAAACTCACAACGTAAAAAGCTTGAATTTGAAAATGAATTATTAGAAAAATCACAATGATCAAAGATACAATCTACAAACGTAATTCTTTTTGAAGATTCAAATCTAAATTGTGCATTTTTAAAATAAACGCCACTAAATTCTTTAACTTCTTGAAAAACGACTTGATTTTCAATTGTACCATTTTCAATATATTCTTCTTGTTCATCTAATTCGATAGGCATTGCTTCTAAATCTGCTTTAGGTTTGGTTATTTTCATTATTCTTCGATAACTCCCATTAATTCAAGTAAACGATTTAAATCATCTACATCTGTGAATTTCATTGTTACAGTTTGATTTTCAATTTTTACTTTTGTTCTGAATTTTTTTCTAATTAATCCTTCAGCATAGACGAATTGTGGATCTTTAGCTGGTTTAATTTTCTTTTTATTGTTTTTGCTTAACTCAATTCCTCTAACAATATTTTCGACATCTCTTACAGACAATTGTTGATCAATTGCGCGATTAGCAATTTCTATAGCTTTGTTTTCATCTAACGTGATTAATGCACGAACATGACCCATAGATAATTTACCTTCTAAGACATAGTCTTGTACCACTTTTGGTAATTGTAATAATCTTAATGTATTTGTAATATGTGTTCTTGATTTACCCACACGATTAGCAAGTTGTTCTTGAGTTAATTCTAATCTTTGCATCATAGTTGAATAAGCTTGTGCTTCTTCAATAGCATTTAAATTTTCTCTTTGAATATTTTCTAATAATGCAATTTCCATCATTTGATCATCATTAAAATCAACAATAATGGCTGGTACTTCTTGTAATTTAGCTATTTTTGCAGCTCGATAACGTCTTTCACCAGCAACGATATAATACCCTTGCATTGTTTCTTTTAAAATCAAAGGTGTAAAGATGCCATGTTGTTGAATTGATAAAGCAAGTTCATCTAACTTTTCTTCATCAAATAAACGTCTAGGTTGATATGGGTTAGGTTGTATTTGATCAATTGGCACACTAATTTGTGAAGATTGATGACTATTTTTTTCAATATCATCAATAAAAGAAGTTAAATCTCCACCAAAAATATCATCTAAACCTTTTTTTAATCCTTTTTTAGAAGTTGTTTTCTTTTTACTTGCCACCATTTCTTACAATCACTTCCTTTGATAAATTTGCATATGCTTTAGCGCCTTCTGAATTTTTATCATAATCATAAATACATTTTCCTTCAGATGGTGCTTCAGATAATTTAACATTTCTAGGAATAAAAGTTTTATATACTTTTTCTCTAAAATATTTTCTTACTTCTTGTGATACTTCAACACCTAAGTTAGTGCGTTGATCTAACATTGTTAAAAGTACACCTTCGATAGATAACTTTGGATTGAACGAATCCTGTATAAATTTAATTGTGCTTAATAATTGTGTTAATCCTTCAAGTGCATAATATTCACATTGTACAGGGATCAAAACCGAATCACTCGCTGCCAAAGCATTTCTATTCAATAACCCTAATGATGGTGGACAATCAATGATAATATAATCATAATTTTTCTTAATTTTTTTTAATTTTTCTTTTAATCTTAATTCACGTCCACTTTTTAACTCTGATAATTCAATGTCTGCTGTAGCAAGATCTGTACTAGCTGGAACAACAGATAATCTTGGTACCTCTGTTTTTAATGTTACATCCTTAATTTCCTTATCGCCAACAATGACATCATAAGTTGTACCAGTAATTTGCATACGATCTACCCCAATACCTTGTGTCGCATTAGCTTGGGGATCAATATCGATCATTAGCACTTTTTTATTCAAATAAGCTAGCCCTGCGGCTAAGTTTACACTTGTTGTTGTTTTACCTACACCACCTTTTTGGTTAGTGATAGAAATAACCTTTCCCATCGCTTTTCTTCCTTTCTCTATTTTTTCTATTATATAATCTTTAAAAAGATAAATTCTTTCTTACTTTCATTTCCCTTTGTAGAAAACTACTCTAAGACATTATAGCATAAAATAATTATCTTACTTACAATTTTTGATAAAAATTTAAAAGAAGTCGCTTTTTTCGACCTCTTGTTTACTTATTTTTTTTAATTTTAATTGTCATTACATAATACTCATCTTGATCGCTTTCATCAAGTGTTAAATCAATCCCAGTTTTATGTACCATATCCACAGCCTGTTTAACTGTATTGATTGCTAATTTTATATGTTGTGAAATACCTCTTTTAGGCGCTTTTTTAATTTTGTCTTGTCTATCTTTAGTAATTAATTCTTCTGTTTGTTTAACATTTAAACCTTTTTTTACAACTTTATTTAATGTTTTAATTTGGGAAGAAGCATCTGGTAGAGATAATAACGCTCTAGCATGTCTTTCTGTTATTTCTCTGTTCTTAATTGCGTCTTGTACTTTTTGAGGTAACTTTAATAATCGTAATTTATTAGCAATTGTCGATTGTTTTTTCCCAACTTGCAAAGCAATTTCTTGTTGTGTGTAATGATAAGTTTCCATTAATTTTTGATAAGCTGTAGCTTCTTCAATAGGTGTTAGATTTTCACGTTGAATATTTTCAATAATAGCTACTTGTGCAAGTTTAGCATCATCATATTCTTCAACAATACAAGGTATCGTTTCCATCATTGCTTTTTGACAAGCACGATATCTTCTTTCGCCTGCAACGATCTCGTATTGTCCTAATTCAATAGGGCGAACGACAATCGGTTGAATCAAACCATTTTCTTTAATTGATTGTGCTAATTCATTAATTGCATCATTATCAAAATAAGTTCTTGGTTGGTTTAGGTTTGGTACAATATATTCTATATCGATCATTTGTAAATTCTTTTCGCTCATAGCTACCCCCTATTTTAATGGACTTTTCTTTATTTTCGCAAACATTCTTGGATATTTTGTTGGTGTTTTACTTATTTTTTTAATATAGATGTTTACTCTTTGATCATCATGACCAGGTAAAGTAAAAGCCTGAATATTTTCAACTTTTCCACCTAGTTTAGAAATTCCTTGCTTACATTCCTCTAATTCAAGAGTTCCTTGTGCTCCTTTTAAAGTAATGAAATATCCACTCACTTTTGTTAAAGGAAGACATAATTCATCTAGAATATTCAAACGTGCAACTGCTCGAGCACTCACAATATCAAATGCTTCTCGATGATCGAGTGCATATTCTTCCGCTCTTGAAGCAATGGCTTCCACATTTTCTAATTGAAGTTCTTCAATCAATTTATTTAAAAATATAATTCTTTTATTTAATGAATCTACAATAGTCACCTTAATATTAGGATAAACGATTTTTAAAGGGATAGATGGAAAACCAGCTCCAGCTCCAATATCACAAATATGTTGATCACTTAATGGATGAAAAAAAGATAAAGTTAAAGAATCATAGAAATGTTTTAAATAAACATCTTCTTTATTCGTAATATTTGTTAAATTCATTTTTTTATTCCATTCCACTAACAATTCATAATATTTTTCAAATTGATCTAATTGTCGATCATTTAATTCAATTCCTTTTAATTTTAATTGTTCAATAAACGTATCAATATTCATATTTTATTTCCTTATTGTTTATAATATTGTTTTAAATAAATTAATAATACAGAAATATCCGCTGGATTGATCCCTGAAATACGGCTTGCTTGCCCTACTGTTAATGGTCTGATTTTTGATAATTTTTGTTTTGCTTCTAAAGCTAAATTATTTATATCTTCATAATCAATATCATCTGGAATCACTTTTTCTTCCATTTTTCTTTGTTTTTCTACTTGTCTACGTGCTTTTTCTATATATCCAGCGTACTTGATTTCAATATTGATATCAACAATTTCTTCTTCTGTTAAATTTGGTGCATCAATATAAGGCATAATAGCTTGATAAGATAATTGTGGTCTTTGAATTAATGCTTTCGCACTAATTCCTTCATTTAGACGTGTAGATCCCAATGATTCAATTAAATCATTGATTTCATGTTTTGGTGTAAAACGAATTTCTTCTAATCGATGAATTTCATCATGAATATGTTTTTGTTTTTGTTCATAGCGTTCATATACATCATCACTCACTAAACCAACATCATGGCCATGTTTTCTTAAACGAACATCCGCGTTATCATGTCTTAAAAGTAAACGATATTCTGCTCTTGATGTAAGCATTCGATAAGGTTCTTTTGTCCCTTTTGTAACTAAATCATCGATCATAACCCCTGTGTAAGCTTCATCACGACCTAAGATAAGTGGTTTTTCTTGTCTAATTTTTTGCACGGCATTAATTCCAGCAATCAATCCTTGAGCCGCAGCTTCTTCATAACCACTTGTTCCATTAATTTGACCTGCAGTAAATAAATTTTTAACAATTTTAGTTTCTAATGATGGCCACAATTGAATAGGATCAATCGCATCGTATTCAATTGCATAAGCATATTTTAAGATAACACAATTTTCTAATCCTGGTATTGTTCTAATCATTTCTTCTTGAACATCATGAGGTAATGAAGTAGAAAATCCTTGAACATAGATTGAATTCATTTCTTTTGATTCAGGTTCTAAGAAAATTTGATGTTGTGGACGATCACTAAAACGAACGACTTTATCTTCAATAGATGGACAATAGCGAGGTCCAATTCCTTTAACAATTCCTGAATACATACTTGATCTATGTAAATTATCACGAATGATTTTATGCGTTCTTTCATTTGTATAAGTTAAATAACAAGGTGTTTGTTGTTCAATTGGAACATAATCATGTGTTTCAAAACTAAAAGATAATTTCGCATCTGTTCCTGGTTGTAATGTTGTTTTTGAATAATCAATACTATTAATTTCAACACGTGGTGGTGTTCCTGTTTTTAATCTTTGAATTGTAAATCCTAAATCTGCTAAACGATCTGATAAATAAAGTGATTGTCTTTGTTTATCTGGTCCACTTGGTGTTTTTTGATCTCCTACTAAAATTTCTGATTTTAAATAAGTTCCTGTTGTAAGAATAACGCAGGTTGACTCAATAGGTTTACCATCTTCTAATTTAATTCCTTTAACTTTTTGATCTTCAACAATTAAATCTTCAACCATTCCTTCTAAAATATCTAAGTTTTCTTGTTTTTTTAAAACATTTTGCATATAACGAGGATAAACTCTTTTATCTGCTTGTGCTCTTAATGATTGTACCCCTGGACCTTTAGCTGTATTTAACATCTTAAGTTGTAAATAAGTAGCATCAGCACTTCTACCCATTTGTCCACCTAAAGCATCAATTTCTCTAACAATTATCCCCTTGGCTGGTCCTCCAATTGAAGTATTACATGGAAGATTTCCAACATTACTAAAATTAGATGTAACTAAAAGTGTTTTATATCCCATTCGTGCTGAAGCTAAACATGCTTCAATACCGGCATGTCCTCCTCCTACGACAATAACATCATACATCTACTCATCCCTCCTAACTTTATTAATTATAGTGCTTATCTAATAAAATTCAATAGAAACAGGAAAAGCTGAGTCAAAAAACTCAGTTTTTCCCTATCTTAATTCAATTAACCTACAATCCTAAAGGTTGTATTGTAAGAAGTTCCTCCACTAAAGAAGCGTACTCCTGACTGCTGACCATAGAAGATATCAATGTTACCGCCATTAATTGCTCCTCCACGATCTAATACGACACCATAAATAACATCTGGAAGATTTAAATTATGGTTACTAATTTCTATTATAGTACCAAATGGGATAGAAGCATCTGCCGCTAAAACATAATACCATCCACCATTATAATAAACTTGTGCACTACCTGAACCATTAGCACCATTTGCATTTAATGTAACACCTGAAGCTGTTCTACCTGTGCATCCAGAACAATCTCCACCATAAGTTGTTAAACGTCCTGTAAATACATTTGGATCTGTATAATTTTCAACTTGACTAATTGGTTCTTTTGTTACTTCTTCTTTAATTAATTCTCTACTTACTTCATTATTATCATCTAAACGAATACGGTAAGTACAATTTTTTAATCCATTTTGACCTACTGTAGTGATTTCTACATCTGCATCATCACTTACATCACCTGTCTTTATTGTATCAAAAGGAATTTCTTCTTCCTTCACTTCTTCTTTATAAGTAATTCGATGAATTTCAATCGTTTGATAATCTTCTACTAAAGCATTATCATCTAAATTTAAGTAATCTTCATCATTTAAAACGATTCCTAAATCTTCAATAATATTTTTTGCTGTAGATTGTTTTACCAATTGCCCTACTACTTCATTTGTCCCATCTTTGATCATAACATTAATAGCAGGTGTATAATTTTCCAAAGTTGTCATTGCTTCAACGTGGTTAAATCCAAATGATAAACCAAAATAGGCAAATGCAACTAATAATAACATCTTAATTCTCGAGTCTACCTCGCTCATTTTTTCAACAATAACTTTCATCTCAATTTTCCTCCTTATTTAATACCAAGCACTCTTTTGGCATTAAACGTTGTGATTCTAGCAACGTCTTCTATTTCCATAGATTTCAAATTTGCAATCTCCATGGCAATATACATAACATTTGCAGGCTCATTCAACTTTCCTCGATATGGATGAGGTGTTAAATAAGGACAGTCCGTCTCAATCAACAATTTATTAATATCAATATTTTTGGCTACTTCTTTAGGTACTCTTGCATTTTTAAAAGTTACAGGTCCAGCTAATGAAATGTAGAATCCTAAATCAATAAATCTTTGCGCCATTTCTACGCTCCCACTATAACAATGCATAATACCAAAATGTTGACCAGCCTTTAAAAAGTCGTAGGTATCAGCTAAAGCATCTCTAGCATGAATAACAAGAGGCACGTTATGCTTTTTAGAAAGTTCAATTTGTTTTCTAAATACTTCTTGTTGTTTATCTTTAGGAACATCATCCCAATAATAATCTAAACCTACTTCTCCTAATGCAACTACTTTCTCGTGAGTTAGCATTTGATCGATTTCTAACAAATCTTCATCCGTTGTATTTAAACAATCATTTGGTCCAATTCCAACTGCAGCATAAATAAAATCATATTGACTCGCAATTTCTACAGCTCTTCTACTTGATGGTAGATCGTAGCCAACAACCATCATTCTATCCACACCATTTGATAAAGCATGATTGATATATTCATCAAGTTGACCATACAATTCTTCACTATTTAAATGACAATGGGTATCAAAATACATATAACTCACCTCGCGCTACATCATAACAAATTCTTAAATTTTTGTCAAATTTCACTGAAATTGCTCTAATTTATGGTGAATTTATCACACTTTTTTTACCTCCCCCTCTTATTTATATACTATTTTTATTTCAAAATTACTCACATTTTGTAAATAAAAAAGAACGTTCTTCTAAAAGATCGTTCATACATTCTAATATATCATCTACATAAAATATTTCTTTATTTTCAATTGGATAATCACTATCGTTCAGTACATAAATATTGTTTACACAACAATTAATTTTCGATTCCTCATACTTATCTGTTAATACATAAACATTATCTATATTTAATCTTTTTATTCCACATAACCGATCAACAACTCGATCGATATTTGATTTTTTAGAATAAATAAAAAGTTGATTATTCTCTTCACTAACACTAACTAAATCACTAAAATTTTTTTCGATTTGCTTTTTTATGCTTTCTAAATTTTTAATATCATAAAGTGAACAACTCTTTGAAAAACCATCTTTAGAATCAATTACGACTTTAAAATCACCTCTTAATGAATAGAGAATTTGATTAATCTCATCAATGCTTAAAGGTTCATAATCAAAATAATCATAACCTTCTTTAAAAGATAAAACACCATTTGACTGAATAATAAAATCCACACTACTTTTAATTTGACAATCTATTTTCTTATCACCAACATACATTCCAATTAAATTGCCCTTATTTTTAAACTCCTTAATTTTATTGATTTCATTTTTATTTAATTGGGTTATTTGTGTACTAACTTGATCATAATTAACGATTAATGCTTGCATTAGAACACCTCCGTTCGACAAATTAATCTTATCATGTCTATCTTTGTACTTCAATCTAAATAGTTTTACTTATTTATACATAATTCGACATAAAAAGTGGTAACCTTAAATTACCACTTTTTAATTGTTCAGGTTAATAAAAATTTTATACATAACCACCTGAAATTTATTTAAGTTAAATATTCTATAAAATAGGTATTAATTAATTCTTAATTAAATCCCCCTTTTGTATTCACCCTCTCCCAAAGATTGAATACAATACCATATTATAATAATTTTTTATCACTGTCAATATATTTTATTTATTTAAAATTTTTATATTATTTTTTTTGATTTCTGTAAATTTTATATTGTTTTATTGTTTATTCAATTTTATATGATTACGTATAATAAATTTTTGTAACATTACGTTTTTAATAAAATTTAACCCTAGATAAATGTTGATATTTAATATTTCGACTATGACTGTTATATCTTACTAAATTTGAATTCATGTTCAAAATCTTTATATTTTAATTGGCATTTTAACTTCATTATGATTCTGTATTGTTTTATCATTGCATCCTTTTTTAAGATTTCTTTTACCCTATT
>URQL01000002.1 GCA_900550005.1 uncultured Erysipelotrichaceae bacterium | reverse complement strand
TAATTTACAAGTTGATCCTTCCATCGCTTCAACAAGTTCTTTTTGTTGGAAAAAAGGGTGGAATTCAACTTGATTAACCACTGGTTTAATCTCACTGTTCATATACAAATCAACAAATCTTTCTGGTAAAAAATTACATACACCAATTGCCCTTACTTTCTTTTCTTTATATAACGTTTCTAATGCTAGCCATGATCCATAGTAATCACCAAAAGGTTGATGAATCAAATAAAGATCAATATACGAAACCTGTAAGTTTTCTAAAGAAGTTTCAAAAGCTTTTAACATATTTTCATAACCACTATCTTGTACCCATACTTTCGTTGTAATAAAGATGTCTTCTCGCTTTAAACTAGATTCTTGAATTGCCTGACCTACTTCTTTTTCATTTTTATAAGACGCAGCAGTGTCTATCATTCGATACCCTTGGTTTAATGCTTCTAGAACACATTCTTTTACTTTAGTTAGTGGAATATTCAGCGTTCCATAACCGATACTAGGAACTTCTATTCCATTTGCTAATGTGATATACTCCACATCCTTCCCTCCTTTCATCTATAGTATAGTAAATTTATTTTTAAATGTACAATATCACTTATTCATCATAGTATAACTGATAGTTATACTCATTGAAATTGCTATCAAAACTTGGTAAAATAGTATTAGTGAGGTGACCTTAGATGATTGAATTTAATCAACTAGAACATTTAATTGTCATTGAAAAAGCAGGAACATTATCTAAAGCTGCTGAAAATTTACACATTTCCCAACCAGGACTTACGCGTTCGATTCAAAGATTAGAAGAATATTTAGGTATGCCCTTATTTGAACATAAAAAAAATAAACTTATCTTAAATGAAAACGGCTTACTCGCTTTGCAGTATGCAAAAAAAATCATAAGTGACCGGCAAGAAATGATATCTGAAATGGAAAAGTTTGCTAATAAGAATAAAAAAATTAAAATCAGTTCTTTAGCTCCTGCTCCATTATGGGGATGTACTTATTTACTTAAATACCAACATCTTTATCAACAAGTAGAAAAAGTTTTATTTGCAAATGAAGATGAACTTATTCAAGAATTAAAATCAAATAATACGGAATTTATTATTCTAACCCATCCTCTAGATGATTATTTAAGCTATCCTTTATTTGAAGAACAACTCTATCTTTCAGTACCGCCTGCTCATCCATTAGCTTTATATGAGTCCATTACTTTTCAAGATATTGATGGACAAAGTATCTTATTACTTAATCAAATTGGATTTTGGAATGAAATTTGTAGAAATAATATCCCTCATTCTCATTTACTTTACCAAAATGATCCAACCATCTTACATGAACTCACCAATCAATCTTCTTTACCTAATTTTAAAAGTAATATTACCGTTCAAAATGATGATCAAAAAAAGAACCGTAAATATTTATCCATCACTTCTAAAGAAGCTTTTGTAAAATATTATTTAATTACTACAAAAAAATATGCTTCTTTAGCTAAAACGATTTCTCAAGAAATTAAAACCATCGATTGGAAAAAAGCAATCAGCCAGCAATAAGCTGACTGATATTTTTTATTCAATGCATTTTCACAATTAAGAAATAATACTAACTGATTTGAGTAATACTTGTTTTTATTGCAACTCCACAAAGTTAAATACTTCTTATTTTAAATCATCTAAATCCCCTGTATCATTATAGTTGATCCATTCACATACATTAACAATGTAATCTCCAATTTTTTCTAAATGTTTAGCAATCATTAAATAATCTAAGTAAGCATCTACGTTTTCTTCATCTTGTTTGATAAGCTCAACTACATCTTGTTTACACTTGATAAAAAGTTCGTTAACTTCTTGATCTTGTTTTGCTGTTGATTTCGCTAAATCAAGATCATCATTTTTAAAAGCTTGATACGTTTGACTTGTCATTTCACTTAAATCATCTATCATATGAGGAATATGAGGTAATCTTTTATAAACATCTGCAAGTTTTGATTGTAACATGATATCAGCAATATCAGAACATTGATCCCCGATTCTTTCTAAGTCTGTCACAACTTTAAGTCCCATAGATACCAGTCTTAAGTCACTTGCTACTGGTTGTTGTTCTAATAATAAAGAGAGACAATGTGTTTCAATTCTTTTTTGATAATCGTTAATTAAGCGATCATTCTCTACTAATTTTTTTGCACGATCTTCATCTGGGTGTTTTAAGATATCATTTAATTCACCAAAGGTATCTTTGATCATTAAAGTCATATTAATAATATCTTCATGCAAACGACGAATTTGACTATCAAATATTTTTCTTGTAACCATGATATTTTCCTCCTATCCAAATCTACCTGTAATATAATCTTCAGTACGTTTATCTTTAGGCATACTAAATAATTGTTTTGTTGGTCCATATTCAACCATTTCTCCAACTAAGAAAAAGGCTGTATAATCTGCAATACGTGTTGCTTGTTGCATATTATGAGTAACAATAACTACCGTATATTTTTTCTTTAAATCTTCCATTAAGTCTTCAATTTTTAAAGTTGAAATTGGATCTAAGGCACTTGTTGGTTCATCCATTAATAAGATTTCTGGTTCCACAGCTAATGCACGAGCGATACATAAACGTTGTTGTTGTCCTCCTGATAACCCTAGTGCTGATTTTTTTAAATCATCTTTGACTTCATCATATAAAGCTGCACCTTTTAATGAATTAATAACAATTTCATCTAATTGTTTTTTATCTTTAATACCATGAATACGTGGTCCATAAGCTACGTTATCGTAAATACTCATTGGAAATGGGTTTGGTTGTTGGAATACCATTCCCACTTTTTTTCTAAGTAAAGTGGTATCTACACGTTTATCGTAGATATTTTCGTTATCCACTTCCACTAATCCTTCAATTTTAACATTTTCTACTAAATCATTCATACGATTTAATGTTTTTAAAAATGTTGATTTACCACAACCACTTGGTCCTATAAATGCTGTTACTTTATTTTCATAAATATCCATTGTAACATCTTTTAATGCATGATGTTTTCCATAATATAAATTTAGATTCTCTACTTTAATTTTCGTTTCCATCTTTTATCCCTACTTTTCTCTATTTACATGATTTGCAATAATATGTGTTAATCTATTTAATAAGAATACAAATAGAATAAGTACTAATGCGATTCCAAATGCTTCATCATAGTTTGCTTTAGACATACATAAGTACATTTGAACAGTTAATGTTCCACCTGATTTAAAGATATGCCCAAATAAGCTTCGAGCTAAGTTATAGCTACTTCCTGCAGTAAATAATAATGCTGCTGATTCACCAACGATACGTCCAACTCCTAAAATAATCCCAGTCACAATTCCTGGCAAAGCACTTGGTAAGATAACGGTACGAATCATATACCATTTTGTAGCACCCATACCAATTGCCCCTTGACGATAACTTGTCGGTACACCTTTTAATGCGACTTGAGTGGAACTTGTGATAATGGGTAAAACCATTAGAGTTAAAGTTAAAGCCCCTGTTAAAATACAATAACCAAAGAATTGTCCAAAGAAGACCATCCCAAATAAACCAAAGATAATAGAAGGAATACCAGATAAAGTTTCAATCGTAAATTCAATTGCCTTAACTAATTTTCCACCATTAGCATATTCAGTTAAATAGATAGCTCCACCTACACTAATTGGTGTGGCAATTAATAATGTAATGACAATGATATATAATGTATTAACAATATTTCCTAAGATACCAAAGTTACCTGTAATTGTACTTGGTGTAGTGATTAAAAAATTTAAAGATAAAGCAGGTAATCCTTTAATAAAGACTAATCCTATAATACTTACTAATACCGCTACAGATAAAAAGGCACTTAAGTAGATTAAAAATCGTAATATATTATCGCCAATTCTAACTTTTTTATCATAAATACTGTTCATATTATTAATCCTCACTTTGTAAGATTTTACTTAATACAATATTGATAATCATAATAAAGATAAATAAGACCAAACCTATTGTAAATAAAACTTGACGATGTAATCCTGATGCATAAGACATTTCAGATACGATCGCTGTCGTTAAAAAACGTACTGAATTGAATGGTAATGGCATATTTACAGAGTTTCCTGATACTAAAACAATGGCCATCGCTTCACCAATTGCACGACCTACACCTAAAACAATTGCACTTAAAATTCCATTTTTAGCTGCTGGAATCGTTACTTTGAAAATTGTTTGAATGCGACTTGCTCCTAAAGCATAAGATGCTGCACGATAATGTGTTGGAACTTGTCTAAGTGAAGATTCAGAAATATTAATTACTGTTGGTAAAATCATAATTGCTAAAATAATGATTGCAGCAAGTAAATTACAACCACCAGTAAATTGATGCGTTGGATCATTTTTAAATAACACAATTTCTAATTTATACATAGCTGGGTTAATAAGTAAAATTCCGACAATACCATAAACTACTGAAGGTATCCCTGCTAATAATTCAACTGCCGGTTTAACAATTTTAGTCATCCAAGGAGAAGCTACTTCACTTAAAAAAACAGCAGTAAGTAAACCAATAGGTACTCCTATTAAGATTGCACCAGCACTCCCTATGATGGAAGTAAAAATAATATAGGCAATACCAAACTGAGAAGTTGTTGGTGACCAAATATTTGAAAATAAAATTTCTTTTACCCCTACTTTAAGTAAAGCCGGAGTTCCTGAAATAATCATATAAACACTCATCGCAATAACAGCAATTAACGCAAATAAGGCGCAGACTTTAAAAATAACCTCTGCCGTCTTTTCTACGTTTGATTTCGTTTTACTGTTTGCTTTGATTGATACTACTCTACTCATAATAAATTCCTCCTAGATGAGTAATAAGCAAGGATTAGCTTTAAACTAATCCTTATTCAACAGTAATTAATCCAACTGATTTAATAACTTCTTGACCTTTATCTGATTCAATGTATTTGAAATAATCTTGAACTGCTTTACTTTGTTCACTTACTTCACCTTTAGTTGCCATAACAAATGGTCTTTGTAATAAATAATCACCTGATTTAATATTAGCTTCTGTAGCTTCAACACCTTCAAGTTTTAAAGCATTAACTGTATCATCAACAACATCTAAAGAAACATATCCAATTGATCCTGGAATAGAAGCAACTTTTGCCATAACTGCACCAGTTGAATCGATTTCTTGTGCATATTTACATTGATCATCAATTTTTAAGATTTCTTCGAAAGCACCTCTTGTTCCTGATCCTGATTCACGTCCAATAACAACGATACTTTGATCATTTCCACCAACTTCTGACCAGTTAGTGATTTCACCAGTATAAATTTTTGTTAATTGATCTTTTGTAAGATTTCCAATAGTGTTTGCTTTATCAACAACAACTGCAATACCATCGATAGCTACAATGTTTTCAACTGCACCTTTTGATTTTTCTTCATCTTTTAAAGCTCTAGATGAGTTACCAATATTTACTGTACCGGCAAGAACACTTTCAATACCTGCACCTGATCCAGTAAAT
Organism: uncultured Erysipelotrichaceae bacterium; assembly: GCA_900550005.1. Taxonomy (GTDB): domain Bacteria; phylum Bacillota_I; class Bacilli_A; order Erysipelotrichales; family Coprobacillaceae; genus Beduini. Next base: position 31,532 of record URQL01000002.1, on the reverse strand, counting down.
TCAGTTGTAACTTCATTTCCTGTATCATTTAAATAAGCTTCTTCCATAGCTTTACATAATTTTTCCATTGAAGTAGAACCAGCTGCTTTAACTGTTTCATTTTGTTTACTTCCACATCCTGTCATTGCTAAAGCTAATGTAGCAATAACCATACCCTTAATCCATTTTTTCATTTTGTATTTCTCTCCTTTTTTGATTACAGGCATATTATAGCAAGACATTATTATATTCAAAGGTAAGTTAAGTTAACTTAATGTTAACTGTTTGATAATTGTTTTTAACTATTATTAACTTTCTTTAACACAAGATTCTCATATATCTCGACTAAACTTCTGCTTAGTCGAGAATACTTATAGGCACAAATTTGCGCCTAATTGTAAAATATAACTCACAATTTATAAAAAAATCAAACAGGAAGGAAAACATGGAATTACTAGATATTATAAAAAAAGAAGAACTTAATAAAATATTAGAAGCAGGATTATGGACACCTAATGCAAGAGCACGTCAGCAGTGAAATTGGTTGTAGTACAAGACTCTAAAACAAATGATCAATTAGGAAAAAACAATCGTAAAACTTTATCGAAAAAGCTGATCCTAAAACAAACCCTTATACTAAAGACAAAGTTCTTCAAAGTGCATTTTATAACGCACCAACTGTCATTTATCTTTTTAGCCCCAATACTTACCCAAATCGTAGTCAAGATTATGGTGTAGCTAGAAAAAATATGTTATTAGAAGCAACAAGTTTAAAGCTGGGTAGTGTTTATATTGCTAGAGGGGAAGCAACTTTCAATAGTCCCTTAGGAATTAAGTTAAAAGAAAAATGGGGATTATCAAAAGAATATGAATGTCATAATATTGTTTTATTAGGCTATCCATCTAAAGAAGTTCCTGCTAAACCTAGAAAAAATGATCGTATTATCTAGGATAACTAAAACAACCAAGAGAAAATGACTCTTGGTTGTTTTTATCCTGCTAATTGGTTAATAGGAATAAATTTATTCTTATTATTTTTTACATTATATTGATTAAATAACGCTTTTTCACTTTGTTTAACATTGATTTCAATACGCACAACTTCTTTACCTTGAATAGGTTCAATATAAGCATCGATCACATAGTGATAATTAGGAACTAAATTTAATACTGTATGAGCAATTTCTCGTGTAAGCAAGTTGGCATTATCGATTCCATAAACGATTCCCGTTTCGCTCATACCAACATAAATGGTACCTCCGCCATTCATTATCATTCTAACCATTTCATATATTAACAAAAGTGATCTTTTAGAAAAGTATTTAATTTTCATAAGCATCCTCCTTTGCTTTTTGACATTAATGAGGATTATACGCTCATTCATTTTAAAATGCAAGAAATATACTTAATTTACATAATATGTAAATTTATAGTGAAACATAGGATATTTTTTATTTTTTTCGAAAAAAAAGAAGAATCTAATATTCTTTGATCCATCCATAATGTAAACAAACGTTATAAATACCATATAAGATGTTTTTTGCTTTAACTCATCAATAGCATTTCCCATCGCAATAGATGGCCATTCATCATTGAACATACTTAAGTCGTTTTTTTCATCACCAAATACTACAATATCCTTATAATCGCCACCTAAATGATCAACGATTTTTTTAATGCCGACAGACTTATCTCCTGGTTCCACAAATAAATATCTTTATGGGAACGACACCAGGGAAGTTCTTTTAAAGTTTCTAATTTTTCTTCTTCAGGTGCCAAGCAAGCAATATAAACTTTATAAATTTGTTTGTAATCTAAAGGTTCAATACCAAGTAATTGATCATCAATAGTGATCCCATTACCACCATCACTCACCATATTATAAAACCCTAATTTTCCCATTGTCTCTTTAGCCATGGCATAGCTTCTACCTGTAGCAATCGCTAAAAAATGACCTTGCTCTCTTAGCTTTTGTAAGGCAAGTTTCGTTGATTCAGGTATCGATTCTTGCCCTGGTGTTCCTATGGCTAAAGTACCACTATATCAAAAAAGAAATATTTTTTATTCATATCATCACCCCAATTTACCCTAACCTATTTCTTTTCTTCATTCTAATTTTTGCAAACCTTGAAAAATACCCTTCAAGATTTGAATGAAATATTCTTTCTTCTATGTTATAATGTAAACGATATCAAACAAGGAGGGAAATAAAATGGGATTTCCAAAAGATTTTTTATGGGGTGGCGCTACTGCTGCTAACCAATATGAAGGTGGCTATCTTTCAGGTGGTAAAGGATTAGCTACTGCTGATGTTATTACAGGTGGTGATATGAATACACCTAGAAAAATCACAATTAAATTAGCTGATGGTACAAAAACAACTGTTAACCGTAATGGTGGAGAAGTACCAGCAGGTGCAAAAGCATATGTTGATGAAAATATTTATTATCCAAGTCATGTAGCTACTGATTTTTATAATCACTGGAAAGAAGACATTGGACTCTTTGCTGAAATGGGATTCAAATGCTTCCGTATGTCTATTAACTGGTCACGAATCTATCCTAATGGAGATGATAAAGAACCAAATGAAGAAGGCTTAAAATTCTACGAAAATATCTTTGATGAATGTAAAAAATATAGTATTGAACCTGTAGTTACAATGAATCACTTTGATATTCCATTACATTTAGCTGACGAATATGATGGTTGGGCGGATCGAAGAGTGATTGATTTCTTCTTAACTTTTAGTGAAACAATTTTTACTCGTTATAAAGATAAAGTAAAATATTGGATGACATTTAATGAAATCAACTTCTGTAGTGATTTTGGTAATATTGGAATCACAGAAGCCATTTCTAATCCACAAAAACAAGCTCAAGCTATTCATCACTTATTTATCGCTTCAGCAAAAGCTGTTATTTTAGGACATAAAATCAATCCAGACTTTAAAATTGGGATGATGGTTGCTTACATTTTAACTTATCCATATTCTTGTAATCCAGATGATGTTCAAGCAGAAATGGATTTTGCAAAAGGATTTAAAAACTTCTTTACAGATGTACAATGCCGTGGATACTATCCAAGTTATAAATTAAAAGAATATGAAAGAAAAGGTATTGTCATTCAAAAAGAAAAAGATGATGATGAAATCTTAAAGGCCGGTACAGTAGACTATATTGGATTTAGTTATTATAACTCAGCTGTTGTACAAGCTGATCCTAATGGTGAAAAAACAGGTGGAAACCAAATGGGTGGTGTTAAAAACCCTTATGTAACTGAAAGTGAATGGGGATGGCCAATCGATCCTAAAGGTATCCGTATTGCTTTAAATCAATTATGGGATAAATACCAATTACCATTAATGATCGTAGAAAATGGATTAGGTGCTCGTGACACAGTCGAAGAAGATGGATCAATCAATGATGATTACCGTATTGATTACATGGCTAAACATATTGCGGAAATGAAAAAAGCCATCGATATTGATGGTGTTAACTTATGGGGATACACTCCATGGGGATGTATTGACCTTTTTTCAGAAGGTACTGGTGAAATGAGAAAACGTTATGGTTTCATCTATGTAGATATGGATGATGAAGGTAAAGGAACTTTAAAACGTTCTAAGAAAAAATCATTTAATTGGTATAAAAAAGTTATTGCTACAAACGGAGAAGATTTAAGTAATGACTAATCTAAAATCCTCTATTACAGAGGATTTTTTACTTAAAGCAACGTATCTTTGCTTCAATCTCCATCTTTATACCCTTCATCAATCAACTTGATTCCACTAAAAATATTTATTTAATCAATTGTTCCTATCCTATCTTTTATAATCAAACAACTTATCAAATTCATGATCATGCAATAGAATGTGAAGCTAAATATTTAAATTATTTACTTAATCATTATGAAAAATTAAATGATCAAGATCGTATAAAGATTAAAAAAATCCTATCTAATTGTAAAAATGCAAATAAAATCGTATTCATTCAAAATACGACACAAGTTTTACCACACTATTATTTCACCAAACTTCTTTATACAATTCATTTCATTACCATTAATAAAGAAGAATTGGTAAAAAAAGAATTTATAGCTACCTACAATGATTTATGGGATCAAAATATCCACATTCATCCCGATAGTTTAAATAAAGTCCTTACTGAATTAACTTAGAAGTAATTCGTGCCATTTCTTCACAACTTTCTTCCATATTATTTTCAATCCACTTTAAAAAGACATTATACAATGCACCCGAATAGAAATAAACTCGATATCTTTCAATATCATTGTATTTCATATGCCCTATTTTATCTTCTAATTCTTGATCAAAAAGATCTAAATAAATATAGGCTAATCCACTATGAAATACAGGGAGGATCACGGATTGATATTCTTTAAAATATTGAAATATTAAAAGAATTGACTCATAGCTAAATGATTTAGCATTGAGTTTTTTTGCTTTTTGATGATATTCTTCCATAATATGATCCACCATTTTAATTAATACTTCTTCTTTTGTTGAAAAATTACGATAATAAGTCGCTCTGGCAACACCTGCTTTTTCAATAATTTGACTAACTGTAATATCTGAAAAAGGTATTTCATTCATTAGGGTTGTTAAAGCTGTACCGATTTTTTGTATTGCTTGTTGATTGGCAATGTAACGTTTATCTGTTTTATTCATATTCTACCTCATACAATATGATACAATTTGTATCATATTGACCTATTGTTTCTTATTTAAATTTTGTTATACTACTTGTTGTTATATGAGACAAATTATCTCATATTAAAATTTACTCGTCAATAAGGAGATAATAAATATGATTATTACGGATTTATCTTCAGATATTTTGTTATCTGAAGCACAAAAATGGAATATAAAACTTGTTACAATGACTTCATCTTTTCAAGATGAAGTATTTAAAGAAAATACACCCGACTCTTTTGAAGCTTTCTATAAAAAACTAGAAACAAGTAAAGCATTACCTGTTTCTAGTCAACCATCACCTCATGAATATGTAGAATTATTTGAAGAAGCAAAAAGAAATAATGAGGAAGTTTTAGTGATCTGTGTTTCTTCTAAATTATCAGGAACATACAACAGTGCAATACTAGCAAAAAGTATTAGTGAATACGAACCTATTTATATTGTAGATTCTTTGCAAGCAACTGTATCTTTAAGATTACTTGTAGAATATGCTGTTAAACTTAGAGATCAAGGTATGTGCATTAAAGAAATCTATGAAAGGCTTTTAATTCAAAGAAATAAGATTCAATTATATGGGGTACCTGAAAATCTTGTTTATCTAAAAAAGGGAGGACGTGTTCCTGCAGTACTTGCTAATATTGCGGATACATTAAAATTAAAACCTATTTTAGCGATCAATGATGGTTTAATTGAATCCATTAAAAATGTACGTGGAACAAAATCTGCTCTAGCTTATATGATCGAAGCTACTCTTAACGATCCAAATTTCGATGCTGCTTATGGTATTGCTATTGCTCATAGTCATGACTTAGAAAAAGCAAATAAATTTAATACATTACTACTTGATAAAAATCCAAATTTAATCACTTCTATTTATGAAATTGGTCCAATCATTGGTACTCATGTTGGCCCTAAAGGAATCATTGTCGCTTATTTTAAAAAGTAATTAAGAAGATTCTTATACAACGACTTTAATAATTCAATGGAAAAATCGTTTACGCTATAAAAACACGTACTTATGTACTCATTAGCTATGATTTTAAGACTATTATATGTCAAACTCATTTCGGGAATGATCATGATTTTCTTTAAAAATTTTAATATATAGGATAAAGGTATAGTAAATCTTTAACACTTACTAAATTTAAAAAGTGGAGATTGTTCCGATTTTTTAGGAACACTCTCCACTTTTTTTATTTTCTTATTTGTAATATGAAATTAATCTAATTGATTTTTGATCCATTGCCAAATTGTAGACTCATTTGTTTTACTTGCTTCATTATTGAAGAAATAAATCCAAGACCAGTGACCATCATATTGAACTGGATTATCATTTTCATCATTAAATTTACCAGTAGTATCAATAACCACATCACTGACAAATGAATGTAAATTACTTGCCTTCATAGCTTGTAGACGTTTGATTGTAGGTTCTTCATGAATACTAGGGACAACTGTTGTATCATCCTTTGAATAAATGAAATAAAGTGGTAAATCTTTAATTCCTTCTAGTTGTTCATCACGAATATATTTATCTGGAATTGCTTCACAAATTGGGATATAAACATCATATTCATCTTTATATTTTAAAGCAAATAATAATGTCATATAACCACCATTTGAACATCCACAAATAACAACTTTCTCAATGTTATGTTTTTGTCGATAATCATTAATACATTCATGTAATGAATCTGTATAGAAAGATGTACCATCTGCTTCAGCAATTCTACCATCTACTAATCCTTCACCAGTTTTATCCATCCAAAAAGTTGGACATTGAGGAACTAATACATGCGCTCCACCTAATGTATTTTGAAATTCTGTGCTTACTAAAGCTGTAACTTTATTTGCAAGTAATGTAACATAAGGATCTGTATGTTCGATTCCACCTTCACCAATACCATGTAACCAAACAACTAAAGTAGAACTTTCTTTTTCAGGTTGATAATAAGCATAATCATATTCTTGATTATTTGATGCTTTAAAATGATCTAATTTAAAAGCATCTGCTTTACTTTCATATTTATCATAAGTTTTTGTAATACTAAGTTCTACTTCTTTTCCATCTACAGTTAAATTTGTTGCTTGAATATCTAATTCATATGGATCACTATAAGTATTAAACATTGTTTTCATTGAGAATAAAAATGGTGAACCATCACTAGGTGAAATCATCATTTCAATTACAATATTTTTTGTTGGTGTTGTGGTTTTATTACCTTGATCATCTTCATAATAAACATCTGTTACTTGGCGATTAAAACTTTTAACGACAACATCAAATTTTGGCGTGCTAAAATCTGTTACTTGTTTTGTTTCTTTAACACTAAATTGTTCTTTTTTAATCGAATCTAATACTTGATCTAGATGAACATGTATTAAATTTACACCACATCCATAATCTTCTTCTTTAAAATAAGGTACATAATATCCTGTTACTTTTTCCATTTTTCTACTTCCTTTCTTGTTTACTTAACCATTCAAACAAGGATGTTCCTTGATCTTGTGGTAAATTGTTTAATGCATAAATCCATGACCAATGTCCTGGATAATTATTTCCATTCAAGCTTACATTTTCATATAAAGTTAATTTCGCTTTTCCGTTTAACTTATCTAAGTAAGCTTTGTTTTGAATACTTCCTTCTACTGGTACAGTGGTGTCATCTTTGCTATGAACCATCCAAATAGGTACATTGACAACTTTTGCAAGTTCTTCTTTACTAATTTCAGGTCCACAAATTGGAATCACTCCAGCAAATTTTTCTGGATCTCTTAATAATACATTCCATACCATTGAAGCACCAGCTGAACAACCAGCTAAATAAATTCGCTTTTGATCAATATTTGGATATTTTAAACATACTTCATAAATCATATCCATAACTTGAGGTACATAATCTGGACTTTCTTTAATATCATCTACAAGTGGTAGATTAATTTTTTCTAATCCTTCTTTTGTTACTGCCCAATTGTAAGGACATTGTGGCGCTAAAACATAAGCTCCTTTAAATAAAGCTTGCACATCCTCTTTAACAAAAGCCACTGCCCCTTTATTAGCAATTATATGTGATAAATTATTTTGACCACCTTCACCTGAACCATGGAGCCAAATAATTAAAGATTGACTTTCATTTTTGTTTGTTGGAACATATTGACGATAAGCTAATCCACTTTTTGTTGTTTCATAACTAAATAAATCGGCTAAAGGTCGAACAACTTTATTTTGTTTATATGTTGTTTCTAATATGCCCTCATTAAAAGATAAAGGTTTATTTTGTTTTAAAATATAATTTAATTGAAGTTCTAAATTATACGAATTAAAGAAATCCCAAATTCCATTTTTCATAACCACATTATAATAAATAGAAACTGAAGCATTATTTTGATAACCATGTTCTAATTCTATAAATAAGTATTGACCTTTATTTTCTTTTTTACCAAATTCATTACTTAAATAAATATCTGTAATTTTACGATTTCCTTCATAAAATACTTCACCATCTTGTTTAAGATTTCTAGCTTCTACACTAAATGTATCTAAATCAATCGTTGAACAAGAATATTCTTGGTTTAATTCAATTTGTAAAGCTTCAACATATTCACCATCATCTTCTACTTGTGCTATGATATTAAATTTCATTTTCACACCCCCAGTAGGCTTATTGTACACCAAATCATCTTAAAATGAAAGCGGTTTGTTATAGAAATGTTCGTATTATTTCACATAATATAAAAATAATGATATGCTAAAATGTAATCAAGAGGTGAAATTATGAATCAAACAACTTATAATATCATACTTATTTATCTTATTCTTGCATTTATGATCTATACGCTCTATCTACTTTATCAAAGTCGTTTAATTATAAAAGTTTATTTTGCGAAAAAAGCAATCAAAAAATTAGAGAAAGAAACAGACTTTTTTAATGAAGAATCTTTATACCAAACTATTCAAGAAACTTTCGAAACTTTACAAGATGCAGCTGTAGACCAAAGAGTAGATATTGCTAAAAAATATATGACACCTGAGTGTTTTGACACATGGCAAATGAAAGTAAATTGGACAGTGATGAACCAAGGCTATATCATCAGTCATGATACAACTTTAACAAAAATATGGATCGTTAGTATTCAAGCCAATTTAGATAAACAGGATTCTTTTTGGGTTTATCTTGAAGGCTATCATGATCATCAACCCTTTATCTATAATGATGAAAGTAAAAAGGAAGAACATTTGAAAACAAAAGGGTACTATGCCAGTATTGAAGACAATACATTTCAAGAACTATGGGAATTTATTAGAAAAGATGATCAATTTTATTTAAACAATATGGTACCTTATAAACAATTCAATATAAACAAATTAAAGAATAAAATCAATTTATAATTGACTCTACAATCATTGCCCGTTTAAATCAAATCAAAGATGCAAAAGCATCTTTAACTGATATTATTGCAATCAAATATTTACCAAGTAAACCAATTGTTTATATAAAAGATAATCTTAAATAGGATTCTTACTTTTCATTAGAACCAGCAATCCGTAAATTAGAATACAAACAAAAATTACCAATCACCTTTCAAGGAAAAGTTGATCAAACACAAGAATGTTTACACATTTCTATCCGTTTTCATGGAACTCATTTAGATACGCCTATTTATTATCAAAAACTATAGGATTATATTCAAAAAAATAGTTATGAAATTAATGGCTATTCCCTAGAAATTGCACTTATTGATGATTCTATTGAAAATGATTCAAGTAAATACATTACAGAAATACGTATTCCTGTTAAACAAAAGTAAATAACCTCATCAACAACCACGGTAGTTACCACGGAGGTTAAACTTATTTCCGTAATCACAGTTCAAAAATACAAGATTTGATTGATTTTTCATTTAGAGTTCGTTATAATGATTAGCGTTGTAAGAGAATAAGGGAGTAGTTAGCACAATAATGTGTAGCAAAGTCAACATAATGATGAAAATCTGGTTTTGCTTTAAATAACGAGACTTATCTATATATGAATTCATATATAGGTAAGTCTTTTTTACTACTCAAGATTAAAGGAGAATAAAAATGAGTTTACTAGAATTATTTATTTTAGCAATCGGTTTATCCATGGATGCTTTTGCAGTATCAATTTGTAAAGGTTTATCAATGAAAAAGCCACCTCTTAAAGCTTATTTAATCATTGGTGGTTATTTTGGTGTATTTCAGGCAGTAATGCCTACAATTGGGTATATTTTAGGAAGTCGTTTTACAGAATATATTACAAGTATTGATCACTGGATCGCTTTTATCTTACTTGGATTTATTGGTATAAATATGATCAAAGAAGCAACATCTAAAGAAGAAGTGGAAGAATGTGATGCTTCTTTAGATGTAAAAACAATGGTGATGTTAGCTATTGCTACAAGTATTGATGCTTTAGCAGTTGGAATTACATTTGCCTTTTTAAATGTAAAAATTGTACCTGCCGTATCTTTTATCGGAATCATCACCTTTACTTTATCTGCTATTGGCGTTAAAATAGGAAATATATTTGGTGAAAAATATAAATCAAAAGCAGAAATTACAGGAGGAATTATTCTAATTCTAATTGGAACAAAAATCCTATTAGAACACTTAGGTATATTCTTCTAAAAAGGAGGATTTTATGAAAGTTTTTGAAAAGATTGATCCTGAAAACACACAAGAAACAATCGAAATCGCTTTAAATAAAGCAATTGAATTAAACACCGATCTTGTCTTTGCCTCATCTACAGGTAAAACAGCATTAGAAATTTTAAAAATTGCTAAAGAAAAAAATTTTAAAAATAAATTAGTCATGATCTCTCTTGCTTATGGCTATCCAAATCCTGGTGAAAATCGCTTAGATGAAACTTTAAGAAAAGACTTAGAAAATCAAGGTATTCATATCATTACAGCTGCTCACGTATTAAGTGGTGCGGAAAGGGGAATTTCTAAAGTCTATAAAACCATATCCCCTGTTGAAATCATGGCTGATACTTTACGTATGATTTCACGAGGAATCAAAGTATGTGTTGAATGTGCAACAATGGCTTTAGATGCAGGAGCAATTGATTATCAAAAAGCTGTTGTTTGTATTGGTGGTAGTGGTGCTGGAGCAGATTCATCATGTGTTATGACTCCTGAATATGCTCATAATATTTTAAAAACAAAAGTTCATGAATTCTTATGTATGCCCTATTAATGAAATATACAATTCGTTTAGCTTCAATCGAAGATTTAGATATCATTTTAAATATTTATAAACAAGCTCGTCAATTCATGAAACAGACAGGTAATGCAACTCAATGGGGAGATCATTACCCTTCAACTACACAAATCACACAAGACATTCAAAACAAAAATCTTTATATTTTAATCAATCAAAATACAATTTGTGGTGTCTTTGCTTTTATCCTAGGTGAAGATCCTACTTATCAAGTTATAGAAGGAAAATGGCTATCATCTAATCCTTATGGAACAATCCACCGTGTTGCAAGTTTACCTAATTATAAAGGTATTGTAAGAAATATTATTAATTATTGCTCTAAAGAAATCAATCATTTAAGAATTGATACACACCAAGATAATAAAATTATGCAACATGTTATCTTAAAAAACGGTTTTACTTATTGTGGTATCATTTATACAGATAATGGATCACCAAGACTTGCTTATGAAAAAATTCTAGCTTAATTGCTAGAATTTTTCTTTACCAAATAATTTTAAAAATAAAATTCACCATAATCTTCAGGAAGCTGATCTGGCATCTTATCTAATATTTGTTTAGATAAACTTTTTCTTCTTTTAATTTTTCTTCTAATTAATCATGATCAATAAAATGTTCAAACTTAGAACGTAAAATATAATCTGGTATTTCTTCATCTCGAATATTTTTAAATAAACCTTCTTCTTTACATAACATCAATGCTTTTTTTGTTTAAAATAAAGGGTTTACGAGATGTTGTTGACAAAATGGAGAGAAGGGGTTGTTAAGAAACAACGAAATGCATGAAGTACGTACTCCTGAATTTACCTTTTAGTCCCTACCATGATGATGGGATTAACTTATAATTAAAAATTGGAAAATGGGAAACAAATGGTGTTAAAGAAGTTTGGCATGCAAATCTAAAAAAAGGTATAACATTTGAATTCAATTATCCTCATCCATATTACAAACTTTATTCAGTGTTATTTGGAAAATTAAAAGTAACCATTTTAGATAAAGAATATATCGTAGAAAAAGACACATTAATTCACATTCCACCATTCCATAAACACACAATTGAAGTCTTAGAAGATACTTCATTATTCGATTATGGTGGCGAAATGAATTTAATGGCTTTATTAGAAGATTTAAAATCCGTTAAAAAATATAAACCAGAAATTTTAAAAGACCCTATCCAAAAAACTAAATTCTTGCATAAATACAGTTGTTATATTACAAATGTTATTCTTAAATAGTATTAAAAGAGCAAAGTCCCCCTACTTTACTCTTTTACTTTTGTTTAAATAATTGAATACAACAATATGTGCTTCGTTGCATTTAATTTGCAACGATAACAATTTTCGTAGTACAACAAATGCAACAAAACGATAATGCGAGGAAATTCCTCGCATTGATTAGTTACGGCAACGATTTTTTTGAGCCATAGTAAATAAGTTAACTGCAGCATCAAGTTTATCTTTTAAAGCATTTTCTAATTCTTTCACATCATTAATCATACTTGCTACAGATTCATTTAGTCTTAATAAATCATTCACGTTATTTGAAATTGCAATTCCTTTTTGAAGTTTTTCCCCTTCAGCATTGATAATGTGTGATAATGCCGTTTCTTCTAAAGCAATCGATTGTAATAAAGCGGTTGCTGCATACTCAGGATCAATTCTTACAGGTTCAATTACAGGCATTCCCATCTCTTTTCACCTCCCATTATAACTTATGCTTTATTTTTATTTCGATATAGTTTGTTCAACTATGTTACTTTAAAGCGCCAACAAAATAGCGTAAAATAAATTTAATTATAGATAAAAGGATGGTAGAAAACATGAAAAAAAAGATAATTTAAATTATTTAGAAACAGTAGCTAAATAGGGTTTTGATTTACTTTTTTAGCTATGCTAGATGTAAAAGAAGGAAGTAAAGAAAATAGATAAACCAATCAAAATTTTAATTAAAGGAAGATTAGAATCTTGAAAAAGAGTACCAGCTAATAAAGAATGTTGATGACCACACTTTTTACAAACAAGAAGGTAACCGCTTTTTACATTATTTCTTTTAACAAGATAATAATCATGACAGTGACAATGATCACAAGAAAACCCATTAGGCCATTTTAAATTGACAAAAAAATTAATTTGTTGATCTTCCAAACCAAATTGATTAATAAAATCGATAAGAGAATTTTTTCTAGGTTTAACAGTACTCATAAATAAATCCTCAACTTTCTATCTCTACCTTAAACTTAACTTTAAAGTCAATAGTAAATTTAAAAAAATAAAAAAGTGTTAAAGTTTTTTCTCTAACACTTTATATTATTTTTATATTAATTTATAAATTGCTTCAGCGACACCATCATCGTCACATGAAGCAACTTGGTATTTTGCTTTTGCTTTGATTTCCTCACTCGCATTAGCTACAGCTGCACTATTTTCAAATAATTCAAACATACTCATATCATTTGCTGCATCACCCAATACTAAGACTTCTTCAGGTTTGATTCCCATTAACTTCGTTGCATAAAGTAAGCTATCTCCTTTGTTTGCTTTATCATTAGTGACTTCCATATTATTATTAAATGATGAAAGATAAGCAATATGGTCAATATCTTTCATAAATGGTTTGACTTCATCAATCTTTTCTGGGTAAGGATCAAAGCCTTCTACTTTATGAATTTCAACATCTTCACTTAAAAAAGTATCTAAATCGTCTTCATGACGTAATGTTCTAAAAGGGATGTAATTTGTTTCCATATCATTATATGTATCTTCATAAGTTCCACCTGAATGATGTACTTTTCTTTTTATAAAACTATCTTTTACTTCTTCAACATCCATATGTGTTACAGTCCCTTTTGATGTATAAAGCATATAATGTAAATTATGTTTTTCAAATAGATCGATCACTTTTAAACAAGATTCTTTATTTAATAGATAAGATACCAGTTGTTTCCCTGTTTCATCATAATATTTTGCTCCATTCACAGCAATAACTTGGCATTCTAATCCAAAAGGTTTATAAACAGGTGTAATATCATCATATGCTCTTCCTGATGCAATCGCAAAATGAACACCTTTACTTAATGCGTAACGAATCGCTTCAATATTTTTATCACTAATTTTTCTCTTTTTTCCTACTAAAGTCCCATCAATATCACTTGCTATTAATTTAATCATTTCATTTTTCCTCCTACAATTAATTTAAGTATACCGAATTATTTGCAAGACACCCCTTTTTTTCATATTCTAAAAAAAAAGATTGTGCTATAATTAAAAAAAAAGAAAGGGTGTCCAAAATGGTTCATTATGCTTCAAAATTATTTCAATTTAAAAACAAGCAAATCACACTAAGAAATCCACAGGTAAGTGACGCTAAAACAATGGTTGAATATATGGAACAAATGCTAAGTGAAACACATTATCTACTTAGAGAACCTAATGAATTCTTATCAATAGAAGAAGAAAAAGTTTATCTTCAAAAGTTAGAAGATAATCCAAAGTCGATCTTTATCTGTGCTTTTGATCAAAATAACATGATCGGTAGTGTAAGTATCTTTTCATCATCAAATCGTAAAAAAATAGCTCACCGCTGTTCACTTGGAATATCTGTTTTAAAAGAATATTGGTCTTATGGTATTGGTTCAAAGCTCTTAGAAGAAGCTTTAACACAAGCAAATAAAGAAGGTTATAAACAAGTTGAGTTAGAAGTTTATGCTGATAATCTACGTGCGATAAAGCTCTATGAAAAATATGGTTTTAAACAATATGGTCGTTTACCAAATGCATTTAATATAGAAGAAACAATGATTGATTCTATATTAATGGTAAAGGAATTTTAATTATGCCTAATAGTCGTTTACCATCAATGTTATTAACTTGTTATAACAGTGAAAAACACGGAAGTGTTAATCATACTCTATCTAAATACCTACTTGAACATATTGATGCGATTGAAGATTTAAATATTAAAGATTTAGCAGATGCCTGTTTTATGTCCCCTTCTACAGTAAGTCGTTTTTGTAAAAGCTTAGGACTAAGTGATTTTAATGAACTAAAACAAGAATTCTATACAATTGATTATTACCGTGATCAAAAATTTGCTAAACCTGAACTTATAGAAGAAGACTTCTTACTGAATATTTCCAAGGAAATTATCGATTTACACCAACACCTAGACTATTCCAAATTAAACCAATTAGTAGAAGATCTATATAATTATAAGAAAGTCGCCGTTTTTGGTTCTATGCAGTCCTATAGTGCTGCTTTATATTTACAAACCGAACTCTATGTTAGTCGTAAAATTGTATGTTGTAAAGAAAGTCAAAAAAATCAACTAGCCTATTATAAAGAAGCTACGGATGAAAACTTAATTATTATCTTTAGTGCAACAGGAAGTTATTTCAATCTTATTTTTGAAAGAAAGTCCCATATTCCGTATTTAAAAAAACCAAAAGTATGGGTCATTACCTATAATCCTCATTTAAAAATTGAAAATCCAGATATTGATGAATTAATTTTTGTTAAAAATGATGAAATCACCTATGCAAATCATCCACTTAAATTTAGTTTAATTGCAAATATGATTGCTGGAATGTATGCTAAATATTGTTTAAAAAAGGAACAAGAATAACTGTTCCTTTCATTTTTTTGAAAATCAATCAACTCTACTATTAAATAAGAGAAACTATGTTATACTTTAACTAAGGATAGGTGATCGTTATGAAAACAATCATTAAATTTATTATTGTAGTCATAATGTTTGTTGCTATTGTTAATTATAGTAATAAAAGATTAAAATTATGGGATGCGCCTAAACAAGAAAACATTGAAAAAATAACTGTTGTTTATCAAGGTGAAGAAAAAACTTATGATAATCAAGACCTTTTTATGTATTTTCAATGTCCGCGAATTAAACTATTCTCATTAAAAAAGAATAATAAATCAATAGATACAATTCAAATTACTTATGATTTAAAAGATGGTAATACTTTTGAATTTACAATGAATAATCAAACACTTTGGCACAATGAAAAAACATATTCTACTAAAGATGCCTTAGCTTATATTCTAGCAAAAGATAATTTTAATCATGAACACTAAAGCTTCTTTGGAAGCTTTTTTTACTTGCACATTATGAAAATAAAGCGTTTACGTTTATTTATTTGGTATGATAATAAAAAAACAAGGAGGAATGAATAATGAGTTTTCCAAAAGGATTTTTATGGGGTGGCGCTACTGCTGCTAACCAGTATGAAGGAGGATACAATGAAGGTGGACGTGGACTCGCTATTTCTGATATGATCACTGCTGGTAGCCATACAACACCTAGAAAAATATTCTATCGTACAAAAGAAGGGAATATTGAATCAACAACTTTAGGATCATCTTTACCAGAAGGTGCTGTTGGAATTATTAAAGAAGGAGAATACTATCCAAGTCATCAAGCAACAGATTTCTATCATCATTATAAAGAAGATATTGCTTTGATGGCTGAAATGGGATTTAAATGCTATCGTTTATCTATTGCTTGGACAAGAATTTTTCCTCATGGTAATGATAAAACACCTAATGAAGAAGGATTAAAATTTTATGATGAAGTATTTGATGAATGTTTAAAATATGGAATCGAACCATTAGTAACGATTTTACATTTTGATATGCCTCAATACTTAGCTGACAACTATGGTGGTTGGGCTAACCGTGAATTAATCGGTTTCTTCGTTAATTACGCTAAAACACTATTTGAACGTTATAAAAATAAAGTTAAATATTGGATCACTGTTAATGAAATCAATGTTCTAGGTGGTTATTGGACTTTAGGAACAACAAATAAAAATGCTAATACAACTAAAATTAATGGTGGAATTACACCAAATGCCTTTAAACCAGAAGAAGCTGCTGGTAAATACCAAGCTATTCACCATTTGATGGTTGCTAGTTCTTTAGCAAATAAAGTCGGACACGAAATTAATCCAGATTTTAAAATTGGTTGTATGTTAGCACTTAGTGGAATCTATCCAATGACTTGTCATCCTGATGACGTATTTGGTGCTTATGACTTTAGAAGAAGAGCTTTATTATTTGCTGATGTTATGATGAGAGGTTACTACCCAGCTTATGCTAAAGGTATTTTTGAAGAATATAACTTTGAATTACAAATAGAACCAGGAGATGAAGCAATCTTAAAACAATATCCAAGTGAATTCTTAGCTTTCTCTTATTATCGTACAACAGCATTTGATCATAACGCTGAAGTTACAGTTACAACAGGAGGACAACAAGCTTCTAAAAACCCTTATCTAGAAGTAACACCATGGGGTTGGCCAATTGATCCAAAAGGATTACGCTTTGTCTTAAATGAACTTTATGATCGTTATCAAAAACCATTATGGATCGTTGAAAATGGTATGGGAAATATTGATACAGTAGAACCAGATGGATCTATTAATGATGACTATCGTATTCAATATTTAGCTGATCATATCAAAGAAATGAAAATAGCCATTGAAAAAGATGGTATCGATTTAATGGGTTATACACCTTGGGGATGGATTGATCTTGTATCAGCAGGTACAGGTGAAATGAAAAAACGTTATGGTTTTGTTTATGTAGATATGGATGATCAAGGAAACGGAACTCTTAAACGTACGAAGAAAAAATCATTCTATTGGTATAAAAAAGTCATTGCTTCTAATGGAGAAGATTTATCTATTGAATAAATTGAAAGGATTAAGCGACTCAGCTTAATCCTTTTTATCTTTTTTTAAATATACCCATATTTTATCGTTTTAATTATTAATACACTTATAAATTAAGTTTTGCAAATACAAATCTAATTGAAAAAAAGTAAAAATACCTTATAATAAAACTATCTAAAAAGGAGGTCCATATGAAAAAAGTTACATTAGGAAGTATTCAAATGTCTATGTCATGGAATAAACAGGATACATTAGACAAAGCTGAAAAATTAGTAAGAAAGGCAGCGAGCAAAGGTGCTCAAATTATTCTTTTACCTGAATTATTTGAAACACCTTATTTTTGCCAAGAAAAAAATTATGATTTTTATAATTTAGCAACAACTTTAGAAGAAAATAAAGCCATAAAACGTTTTAAACCAATCGCTAAAGAATTAGATATTGTTTTACCTATTAGTTTTTATGAACGTGATGGAAATGCTTTTTTTAATACGGTAGCATTAATTAATAATGAAGGTGAAGTGCAAGGAATTTATCGTAAAACCCATATTCCTGATGATCATTTTTACCAAGAAAAATTTTACTTTACACCAGGAGATACAGGGTTTAAAGTTTGGCCTACTAAATATGGCTGTATTGGAGTAGGCATTTGTTGGGATCAATGGTTCCCGGAATCAGCGCGTGCTATGGCTTTACTTGGTGCTGAAATGTTACTCTATCCAACTGCAATTGGATCTGAACCGGTTTTAGAATGTGATAGTATGCCTCATTGGCAAAGAGCTATGCAAGGACATGCTGCAAGTAATATTATGCCTTTAATGGCTAGTAATCGAATTGGTTTAGAAACAGTAAAACCAAGTGATGAAAATAACCATCAATCCTCATCTTTGACATTCTATGGTTCCTCTTTTATCACTGATCAAACAGGTGCCATTGTTGAACAAGCATCACGTGATCAAGAAGAAATTCTAATTCATACTTTTGATTTAGATGAAATTCGTGATATGCGTATTAGTTGGGGTGTTTTTAGAGATCGTCGTCCTGAACATTATGGTCCACTAAATAAAATTAAATAACAAGAAAAAAGAATAATGTTAACTAAGTCATTATTCTTTTTTACTATACCTTCAAAAGTCTCTAAATGAATGTTTGAATTTGATTATGCTTGTTCCTCGCAATAATCACTAAAGCCTCTTTATCCTTAGTATATTCTCGTAATCAAAATGTTTTGCCCATTCTTTTATGTCCGTCGATAACTGCGAATTCAATTTTATCTGATAAATATTGCTTATTCAAAGCCCTTAATTCTTCTGTTCTACCAAGAAACATCGTTTTCATCTCCTAAATTGTATTACGATATACTTTATTTAAAATGACAATAAATAAAAAGACATAACACAAGGTTACATCTTCATTATTTCATAATTTGTTCTATACATTCACAAAGTGAATCTACTATATAAGGTACAATTTTCTTTAATTCTTCTGGACTATTATTAAATGAAAAACTATTTGGTGATGCTTCTAACATTGGAATATCATTATAACTATCTCCAATACAACATATTTCTTGATCTTCAACAACATAATATTCTTTAATTTTATCAATACCTGTCCCTTTAGAACATTCTCGATAAATACAATCCACATCACTTCGATTTTGATAAGCTATAATAGGTAAATCCATAATATTGATGTCATGCGTGATTTTTCTTGCCTTTTGTTCACTATCTACATGTAAAGAAAATCCAATGATTTGTTGATCATCAATTTGATCAAAAGATTTAATTTCTTTTATCATATTGCTTTTCCATAAACTATTCATTTTGTAAGCATAAATGTATTGATTTTTACCTACTACTGTAATCGATTCTTCTGGGTATTTTTCAAATACTTGAATCGCATCACTATAATCGATCCATCTTTCATAAATAGGGTTACAATCATGATCTAATATTATACAACCACTATTTAAGATATAAAAATCAAAATCAATTTTATTCTTTGTAACATCTAAAATTCCTCTTAAATGACGACCTGTACAAATTCCAAACTTATTTCCCGCTGCTTGGAATTTTTTTATTGCCTCAATATCCTTTTCACGAATTGTAGGTGTTTCATCTTTGAAGAATAATGTTCCATCGAAATCACTAGCTAATACTTTCACGAAGAAACCTCCTTTTCCCTTTTTTCTTTATTATATCTAATCTTTTTTTATTTTAATATTTTTTTCAAATAATGGTAAAACAAAAAATATGGACTTTATAATCCATATTTTCCATTATTAAAATTTTTCAAATTTATCAACTTCTAAGATAAATACAGTCGCTCCACCTACAGGTACATCAACCATTTGTACAGCTGAGAAACTACCAAAATCATTGAATGAAGTAATTGGTTCTTTTACTACTCTACGCTTTGAATTATCATTAATTATTTCTAAAGCCTTATCTACCAATTCATCTTCTGTCCCAATTAAGAATGTGGTATTTCCTTTCTTTAAAAATCCACCCGTAGTAGCTAATTTAGTAAGATAATACCCGTTCTTACTTAAATTTGTTTGTACTTCATAACTGTCATCTGAGTTGACAATGGCTAGGATTAATTTCATAAACCTCACTCCTATCTTTGTACCTTTATTATATCACTTCATGATTTAATTTCATAGAATTTTAATCATTATTTTCATAAAGAAGCACACCGATATCCTCACTTGTAATTGTATTTTTGATTTGATCAATCGCTTGCTTTTCATCTTCTCCATCAGCTTCAATAGAAAGAATTGCCTTTGTAGGAACACCTAATGAAATAACTGCCATCATGGATTTTAAATTAACAGATTTCTTATCATACAATAAATGAATATCACTATCATAATGATTTGCAATCGTAACTAATGTATTTGTTGGTGTTAAATATAATCCAACTGGATCTGTAACTTCTAATTTAATTGTTTGTGCCATATTCCTTATCCTCCCTACTTCATTATAGCAAAACCACTCCTTACACTTGAGATAATTCAATCATCAAAGTTGTACACATTATGACAAACTGTTAAAATAGTAAAGAGGTGATTTCATGTTTTTATTTAAAAGAAAGAAAAAAATTGTTTCTTTCAAAGATGATCAAGCAAAATATCAATACAATAACGTATTAGAACTCTACTTACAACGTTACAATAGATCAGTAGATAAACTAACAAAAGAAGATCAAAATAAAATAATGAATTATGCTACTAACCATATTGTTTATTTTTGGCTTTGGTTAATTGAAAATCATTATTATCTACCAACATTACCAGAAGATTTTCTCCAACAAGTTCAATCTAATCAATTAGATCCTAATAATTATTTTTTAAGCCACTATAATGGTACTTTAAATAGAGAAGACATTGTTGAAACTATCCATCCATTTCTAGACGAATATTACCACTTACACTATATGTATGAATACTGTGATTTCATTGATCGTACTTTACATAAAAAAGTATTCTTCACTCTTTTTAACTATGAAGAATACCTTAAATTTAAACCCATCATTGATCAACATTATAAAAAATTTAATTATTAAATATACTACTATACTAAACAAGCATGTCGTATCATTTCCAGCATGCTTTTTTATATGATTTATGATAATAAACTAATAAGAAATAAAATAAAAAACAATGAAATGAACATAAAAAATATAATCTAAAAACAAATTATATCGATAAATACACTATAATTTAGTTATGAATAAAATCTTATTTTTGCTGTAAATGTAGCTATTTTAATGATACTCAATTTGTTATTTTTATTGTAAATGGTTACAATAAAATCAAATAAATAGTTGCAAATTATTTTGTAATAATCATCAAAAGGAGTGATGACAAAATGGTAAGAGAAAAAAGAAGTGATTTCAAAAGTAATATTAGCTCATAACAATTTATTATTAGTCCTTTGCCTTTATCATTTCAAATAATAACAACTAAATAATAAAGATTTAATTGTTCAACTTATTGAATATAACTTAGAAAATAATCAAAGAAAAGTATTATATGAAACAAAACAAGAAGAAAACAAGGATAGCATGTATATCAATGACTTGTACAAACAAAATTCTAATCTCTACTTACAAACATTAAGTAATGAAAAAGCAATTATGTATCAAGTTGACTTGCAAAATAAAAAACTCATTCCATTAATTGAATCAAATAGTTTCGATTTATTTAGAATGAATGATCAATACATGACATGGTCAGCAAAATCAACAAGTACTAATCGTGTGCGTAAGCAATATTATTTATATGACTATGTAAATAATATTCATTATGATAACTTAGGTGGTTACATTCCTTTAGGAAGTAAAAAAATTATTTGGACAAAATATCTAAATAATGATGAAGATATACCAAAAGGTGAAGTAAACACAAATGAAAATACAATTATTGAAGTAAAATAAAGAGTGTGAGTTAGATAAATGAAATTATTTATCTAACCACACTCTTTTAATCTTTTCTAAGTAAATAAACAGAACTATGAAAAATAATGTTGAAAACACTAAATAATGCAGGTATCAGCATTGTCATTCCTATAAACAACAAAACAGATAACCAATTATTTAAGAATTCAAAGGGATAAATCCAAATTTTGCTTATAATCTGCATTAATGATAAACAAATTAAAGAAAATAAAACAATACATAGAAAATGTATGAATAATTCTTCAATTACCATTTTAATCAAGGTCTTATTACTTAATCCATTTGCTTTTAAAATACAAAATTCATATTTTCGATTCATCATCATTTTCATATAAACAAGTGTATTAAATAAAATAGCTAAAATAAACAAGATATAACTGAATAATTCACTCATTTGATTTATTTGTTTTGAAGTTTCTTCTACAAATAAATCAACATAACCAAAATCATCATAAATTCCTATTGAACTATCAAAGTCTTTAACTATGCTTTTTATCTTAGGAATATTTCTAGCTTCTGTTTTTATAATGTAAACTGAACTTGGTTCTTGACTAAGTAAAGTATTAGGTAAATAAATCTTATCATAATCACTTAGTACATCTACTAAATCATTTCTTGCTTTACTTAGAATTGCTTTTATTTGATACGACTGACATTGATAAGTTATTGCATCTTCTAAAAAGTGATCTAAATTATCTGATTCAATATAAGCTATACCTTGAGGATTTATTTCTTTATAAATCGATTCTTGATGAAAATCTTGATAATAAGGAATAATAACTTGATTATTTTGTTCTTCTACATGAAAAGGTTGTGGATTAAAGCCTTGATTTTGCAGTTCTACAATTAAATTAGAATCAATTATTTTACCTTGATTAATGTAATAAAACGAACTTCCATCTGCTTGATTACTTGCTAAAGCTACTTGTACAACTTGGCTATAAATTTGTTGATCTAATTTATAATCTAAATACTGTTTAGATACCTGTTTAAAAGCAAAAGTAAATACCACAAGTAAAGAAATTAAAGAAAATAATCCTAAAAATATTTTTTTAGATAACAAAAAATGCATCTTTATATAAAATCTACGAAATGTATTTAATGAATTATCTTGAGTAATGAGTACTTTTGAATCTTCTTGAATAGATGACTTATCCTGTCTAATTAATTGTTTATTTTCAATTGAATAAATAACATCTACATAAGATTGAACATGCACATTATGAGATGTCATTAAAATCATTGTATCTGTTGTTTTTGCAATATCTTGCAAGATTTCCATAATAATTTTTATATTAGTTAAATCTAATGAGCTTGTTGGTTCGTCTAATATAAGTAATCTTGGTTGTTTTATCAAAGCTAAAGCAATAGCTAATCGTTGTTTTTGACCACCACTTAAATATTTTACTTTAAAATCTAATGGCTTATCTAATCTAACCAGCTCTAAGATATGTCCAATTTCTTTTTTAACGATCTTTTTTTCTATTAAATGAAGTTGATAAGCAAATTGTTGAAAAATAGTTAAATCTTCTAAAATTAAACAGTCTTGAAAAACATAACCAATTTGTGTTCTTCTTAAATCAGCAAGTAAAGTATCATTATTAAAATCTAAATGTACTTGATCAAAAACATAATCTAGTTCTTTATTTGTTTCTAGTAAACCTACTAAATATAAAAGGGAAGTTTTTCCACTTCCACTTTTACCTTGAATAAGGGTTATTTTTTTATTTTCAATAATAAGGTTACCATCTTTAATCAAATCTTCATCATAATGAATATGAATATTATCTAACTTAATCATAATTATTCCTCATTTCTATACATGTTTTTTCCAAGTAAGACAGTGACTAGTAAATACCACTAAAATACTCATTATTAAACATACAAACAAGGATACATAGATTAATGATGATGTATAACTATTAATATACAAAATACCTTTATTACTAAGTACTTTTAATAATACTAAACAAATAATACTACTAAATGTAATACAAATAATACTATTAACAATCAATTCTCCTAAAAATAAAGTATTCCTTTCTGCTTTTACCAATCCCATATTTTGTACAACTAAGTAAATATAGTGATGTTCTTTATATTCAAAGAAACTATAAATAAAACTTACAATTAAAATAACTGCTACCAATCCAACAACATAAATCATAATATAATTTTGATTTTGTACTAAAGGCTTTAAATTTTGACCTAAACTTTGGATCATATGATTTAATTGAAGGGAACTATCTATATCCTTAATTTCATTTTCTACTTGTTCAAAAGGAATTGTATTATCTAAATAGGCATAATAAAGATTAGGTTGATATTTTTGATATTGATTAGGATATACAAAATTAGAAGTCGCATTTTCTAATAAATGAATCATCTCTGTTTCATTCATATAAATATAATTTCCATGAAATTCAGTGTAATCTACTCTTAGTATTCCTCTAACTTCTTTTTCTTCAATTATTTCTGTGGATATTCCCAAATAATTATTTTCTTTAGTAGCGATAGGTACTTGTATAGGAATTTTTAAAGTATCTATTTGATTGAGTTTTTCAATTCCTAATTGCCACGCAAAACTATAAGAAATATAAATTCCGTCTTTTGCTGTATTTACTTCTTTACAATAGTAATCCATTTGATTATGGTCATTATAAGAATAAACTGCTGTAGATAACGTATTTTCAAGATCAACTGTATGTGTAGAACCTTTTCCTGTATATTCATAATGTAATATTGGTCTGTTAATTTCTTCTAAGTCTTTTGTAAGATATTTTTGATTAAATTCAAAACGGTATACTGGATCAATATTTAAAATACCTTCTACTCCTTGTAATTTTTCTAATGTATCTTGATTAATACTAGGAGTATTCATTAAATAATAGTTACTATCACTTAAATATAAATAAGCTGGTGATTTTTTAAAAATTTCTGCTTGTTTTTTTTCTTGGGTACTATATTGTTTACCAGAAAAAATTCCCACTCCACACACAGCAATCATTAAGGCTAAAACAATTGTAAAGCATGTTTGAATAATCCCCTGTTTTCTTAATCTTTTAATAGCTAAATTTATCATTGTAAACAATGAAATAGTTGCACTTGGCTTTGTTTCAATAATATTTGATTTTATCTCAACATCTTTAACAAGTCTAATTTGATTATTTTTAATTGCATAAATACGATCACTTTGATTATATAATTCTTCATTATGAGAAGTTAAAATGATGGTCTTATTTTGTTTAGCCAAGCATTTTAATAAATTCATAATTTCTTGTCCTTGTATATCGTCTAATGAAGAAGTGATTTCATCAAATACAAAGATAGAACAATCTTTTGCTAAAGCTAAAGCAATAGAAAAACGTTGTTTTTCTCCTCCAGATAATTGATTAGGATAAGTACTTTTTGTAAGAGATAGATTAACTTGCTTACAAATTTGCTTAATATCTTCATCATTAAACTCTTTACCTATCATTTTACCTATTAAATAAAAATGATCTAAACAACTTAAATCTTGAATAAAATTATTTTCTTGATTAGCATAATAAAGAACATTTCTTTTTATTTTCTCATCCATTATTTGATTATTATAGAATAGATCACAGCTAGAATCTTTTTCTACTAGTGTTATTTTTCTTAAAATTGAAGTTTTTCCACTACCACTTTCACCAATAATAGTAGTAATTGTACCATCAGGAAAAACTAAATCATTTTTTTCTACAATAACTTGTTGATCATAACTCACTCCTATTCCTTTAACTTTCAACATAGCGTTCACCTTCTTTTATTTATGATTTACATTATATTCATCTAAACGATTTTTTACCGTTTCATCATAACTTAACATCCATTCTTATTGAATTAAATAAGATTTTTGGCTTAAAGACGTTAAATCTATACTTTGTTCTAAATTGGGTTGATTTGTAAGTAATATATAGGCTTCTACTGACGGTAAATATCCTAATTGATCTTGAATTAATTGTTCTAATGCTGTGTGTTCTAAATACATTTCTCCAGTTCCTGGACAATTAGATAAAACTCCCATAATTTGTGCTTTAAAATGAATATCTTCCCACTTATCTTTGCTTACTGGTATGGATAAAGTTGCTTCTACAATAAATGGTGCATCTGTTTTAGGTGCTTCTCCTCCTAATTTAGATAGTTTTACACCAACCATAAATGAATGAGATACATAAATAGGTAGTGCATCTTCTACTAAATCAAAATCATATTTACAAACTGTGTCTAAACTATTTTTATCATAATAAGGATAAACTTGAGAGTGATCTATTATCCCAAATGATTCATATTCTTCCTTTGAACTATATTTTACTTCATCATTTACTAGAACTTTTAAATTGGCATTCATACTATCCAAATTCACAAAATAAAATGGATAAACTACAGTTGCAAACTCTTTAATTTTATTAGTATCTTCTTCATTATAACAGTCATCATATTCAAATGCTGAATTAAAACTATGAAATGGATGACTTTCTACTTTACATCCACTATCAACATATAATAAATACTCTGTTAATCCCTTTTTTTGATCCATTATTGCTTCTTTTGTAGCACATCCTGTAAGTAAACAACACATAAGTAAAACAATCCATTTTTTCATGATAGCTCACCTCTTTTATAAAAAAGCCACCCTTCCTAAAAAGGACGGCTTTTAATAAATAAATTAATAATAATGATACATTGTATTTTCTACTTGTGTAAAAGTACTATTAGATTGTCCCATACCAGAATAATAGAAAGCTTGTGTTAATCCAGAATCGTAAAATCTTTTTGTTATATTAAATACGGTAGCTGTTCCATTAACAGAATATGCATACCACTTTGATGTAGAAGAATTGTATTTAATAGTTGACTCAAATTTAGCTGAGTGATCATAAGCATGATGATAAGTTGTTTTAGAATAAGTATCACTACCTGATGGACCTTCAATCATTCTATTTCCTGATGCAAATACCACTGAAGAAGTAAATAATATACTTAATCCAAATAATAATGTGACTGCCGGAATTACAATTACTTTAAAAATTTTTTTTATAACAAATTACCTCTCTTTTCTTACTATTTAATTATTATTATTTAGAAATGATAAAGGTAACTATACCACTTTTTTTATGAGCTAAAATTACCTTTAAAATCATTTCTTCTTTCTATTACCATTGTATCATCACCTCCATTATAAATTAGTTCTTTTTTTGTGATTTAATTATAACATATATCTTTATTTACAACAAATTGACCTTCTCCATTAAAGACTACTTTTTTATAAAAATAATTAAATATTTAATAAAAGTAGGCTTTTTTTATTAATTTTAAATATGTTTTTCCACTTTTTTAGTAAATATTTAATAATTAACTTTTTTATTAATTGCTTATATATTTTATTTTTAATATAATAATAGAAAGGATGTGATCTAATGTTTAAAGTATATCAACCATCAATTTATGGGCTTTTTTTTAAAGATTTAAGAAAGAAAAATAAAGATACTATAGCTGATTTATCAAAAAAAACACATTATAGTTCCTCAACATTAAGTAATTTAGAAAATACAAAACTAATCCCTAATGAAGATAAATTGAGCTTTTTGTTATCTTTTTACAATTTACCTACAAATTATTTTCAATCCTTTAAATCAACAATTGATTGTTTAATAGATCAATTTATAGTTGGAGTTATTTATATTAATGATACATTAGTTGAAGAAATATTCACCAAATTAACTCAAGCTATACCTCCTTATCAAAATACATCTTTATCTCTTATTTATAAAATGTGTAAAGTTATTTATACGCAATACTCTAATCAATCCGTAAATGAACAAGATATTCATTTTTTAATAGAGCACTCGTTTTATTTTTCTAAAGAATTACAATATATTCTCAACGTATTTATTAGTTATTATTATATGAACCAAAAAAATTATAGCTTATGTGAACACTATCTTTATCAAGCAACTCAATTTAATTTAAACCAACATAAATATAACCAAATGACTAATTATTTCCTTTCCTTACTCTATGCACAAAAGAATGATTTTATATCTTCTGTAAAATATCTAAATTATGCGCAAAAAGATTATATTGAACATCAAAATTATAAACGACTAGTTCACTTAAATAGTATTGCTTCTTTACAATATATGATCATTGGAGAATATTCAAAAGCACTAGAAATGAACAAAAATAATTTAATTACGATTAATGAAATGAATATGACATTAGAACGTGCATCTACTCTTTATACTATAGCATTTATTTATATTATTAAAAAAGACTATTCTACTGCTCTCCATTATCTATTCCAAATTTCAGAAAATTTATTAAATGAAAAGAACTATTGTGCTATTATTCTATGTTTAATTGAAAAAAATGAATATGAAAAAGCAATTCAATTTATAAATAAAGGTTTAGCCATAAATACAAATCCGATTTACGTTACACTATTACATATTTATTTGAATTACTGTAACAATTTAGATCATAAAAAGTTTACGAGAGATTTAAGTAATTATTATACTCAAAACAAACATCTATTCCATTCTTTAACAAAAGAATACTTCTTAAATAATTTAATTACCCAATATTTAAAACTTGGATTCATTACAAATCTTAATGACTACTTATATGAATTGTATATATTGCGTCTACATTAATTTTTAGCATTTCCTACCTGCTATTGTGATGCCAATTTTATCTCGTTTCATAGAAAATGGTCACTTTTATATTTAATTTGAAAAAGAAAGTATCCTATTATAAATAGGAGTGAAAATAGTTCAAAAAAATTAAAAATTAGCACTCTCTTATTGACATTGCTAAAAATAAGGACTATAATGTATTTAGAAATTAGGAAAGAGAGTTAAAGAGATCGATAACCTAGTTTCTTATCAACAACATTGCTTCTTCAACAATGCTATTTGATTCTAAGTATCAACATATTATTTAAATATGAAAGGGGACTTGACTTATGATGATGCCTAGTATTTTTGGAGAAAAATTCTTTGATGATTTCTATGATGATTTTGAAAATGAATTCTTTGGTAGAAAAAATCCACTTTACGGTAAACACAGTAAAAATATGATGAAAACCGATATTCGTGAAACAGATAATTCTTACGAATTGGATATTGATTTACCTGGTTTCAAAAAAGAAGATATTGATGTTTCATTAGAAAATGGATATTTGACAATATCTACTTCTAAAGGAATTGATAAAGATGAAAAAGACAATGATGGTAAATACATCCGTCGTGAACGTTACTCAGGAAGTATGCAACGAAGCTTCTATGTTGGTGAAGGTGTCACTCATGAAGATATCAAAGCTAAATATGAAGATGGTATCTTGAAATTATCAATGCCTAAAGATTTAGATAAACAAATTGAAAATAAAAAAACAATTTATATTGAAGGATAAAATGATTGAGGTTCACCTACAAGGTGGACCTCTTTTTTATAACTGAATTTCTTAAATCACCTTAACTTTAAAGTTAAGTTTAAAGTTATACTACATTTGAAAATAAGAAGAAATGGAGAATAAAAATATTAACAGATTCAAAATTTAGCTTTGGTTTGATGCGTTTACAAAAAATGAGTAAGAAGAAATTCAAATTGAAGAAGTAAAACGTATGGTTGACGCCTATATAGCAAGTGGATTTAATTACTTTGATACAGCCTATGTTTATGAAGGTAGTGAAGAAGCAACGATAGAAGCATTAGTTAAACACTATCTTCGTGATCACTTCTATCATAACGTTTATAATCAAGAAATAAGGTTAATTCATGTTCAAGAATTTCATTAATAGATCTTTCATTAAAGATGTAGTAAAATAGTTCATCTTTTTTTATTAATCC
This sequence comes from uncultured Erysipelotrichaceae bacterium, assembly GCA_900550005.1. Lineage (GTDB taxonomy): Bacteria > Bacillota_I > Bacilli_A > Erysipelotrichales > Coprobacillaceae > Beduini. Next base: position 1,573 of record URQL01000002.1, on the reverse strand, counting down.
TTTGTGGTTTTGAAGCATCACCTGATATCATCCATTTTCTGCCATCACGAAAAGTACCTGGTACACGTCCATTAGCACACTAATTTCTAACACTACGCTCAGATATATACCATTTTTTTGCCGACTAATGATAAAAAAGAAGCAATGCCTCGCATTGCTCCTAACCTTTTAGCCCTCTTGATTGACGATCCATATCTTCAACTACAATATCAAAGATTTCTCCAAGTGATGCACAGTATTCTAATACTTTCCAAGGTTCATTTGTATGGAAATGAATTTTAATTAATTCATCATCACCTACAGCAAGTAAACAATCTCCTTTAAAATTATTTGTAATGTAATCACTAATTGTATCTTCATTTAAATTTTTACCTTCAATAAGTAATTGTGTATCATATCTAAATTCGATCATAAGTTACCTCCTAATTCTAAGCATATTATAGCACTTTGTCTGATTTAAGCAATTAAGATACTTCTTCAATCCAATACATAAGCGTAGTATCTGTTCCAGGATCAAATTCAGGATAATTCATTCTTCTTAATTCGATTATTGAATTTTGTTTTGCTTGAATCTCTAAATAAGATAACCAGTCTTTATTCAAACAATATTTTAAAGAAAGATAGTGATTAAATTCTTCAATGAACTGAACTTGTTCTATAGTATAACCATCATCTTGCAACATAGTAATAATATCTTCGAATTGATTTAATTGAATAGCTGACCGATAAGAAGAATTAAGCACATTGTTAAGTAAAAGTAAATCTTTACTACTTACTTCTTTATAAATTTCATCTGATTTTATCGTATTTGTAAAGATTTCAGTACTCATGATAAAAGAAAGAGAACGCCCATTAAATTTAGGCTCACTTCGTTCCATTGTTATAAAACGATAAACAGCAAAAAAAGCTAAAAGAAAAAAGCTAAGAGCTTTTTCATAAAGACCTCTCATTTCTACTTTTAGTATAACGTAAAAAAGTCCGCTAAAAGAGCGAACTTTTCGAATTATTTTTTTATATTAGATACCAAATAATAAATCCATATAAGTTGGCATTGGCCAATATTTTTGATCAACATTACATTCAATTGTATCAACAGTAACTCTTAATTCTTCCATTAAAGCAAATACATCATCACGCCATGATGCAGCAAGTTCGCCAATTTCTTTATCGCTTGCTTTGCAAGCTTCGATATTTGCTTCTAATGTATCCATTTGTGCTTTCATTGTACTAATTAATGTTGATAATTTTTTTGCATCATCTGTAACATAATCAACTGAAATTCCAACTTTTTGTGAGTCTTTAATAATATGAGTTAAATGACCTAGATAATCAACAACTGCAGGGTAAATTTGTGTTTTAGCCATTTTTAAGGCTGTTAAGGCTTCGACTTGAATTGTTTTAATATAATTATCTAGTAAAATGTCATATCTTGATTCTAATTCAACTTCGGTATAAACACCTAATTTTGATAACATCTCAATATTTTTAGGATCTTTTAAGCAAGTTAAGGCATCAACTGTATTTTTATTATTTGGAAGTCCTCTTCTTGCAGCTTCTTCTTCCCATTCATGTG
>URQL01000001.1 GCA_900550005.1 uncultured Erysipelotrichaceae bacterium | reverse complement strand
CAAAGATCATCAATATAAAGTGTTTTAACTGGCGCTAATGTAGAACTTTGTACTTGTTCATGAATGCAAAAAGCATAACCCATTACATTATCTTGATCATCTGTTGCGACAAAAACAGGTGTTTTTTCATTTTGAATGATTTGTGTTAATTCTTGATCATTATATTTTTTTGTACCACCGATAAATAAATCAGGTCGTCCTTGATGATGAACTTCTTGTACTTGGTAAAGTAATTCATTGATACGGTGAATATCTGAAATTTTAGCTTTTCTAATCATTTTACTTACCTCCAATGACGTTATTGTACTAAAATATATACAATATGTCTATTAATTTTATAAATAAACTATATTTTAGTAACTAATTTCCTACAATCACACATTTTTATTGAATAAAAAAATAATCAGTGTACAATAAATACTGTATACATTTCATAATGGAAAGGATGAGATAAATGGGAGTTTGTAAAGAAAGAGCTTGGGAAGTATTAAACAAAATCAGTTTTGAAAGAGTAACTGGAACAAAAGAAGAAAAAGAAGCAGCTAAAATCATTCAAGAAGAATGCAAAAAAGTAGGAGTAGATGCTGTAATTGAAGAATATGAAATCGATACACCAGTTATTGAAAAAGCATTTTTAGCTGTAACAAGTCCTGAATATAAAGAATATCATGTTATTGGTATTGGTAAGACGGGATCAACACCAGATGAAGGTGTAGAAGGACCACTTGCTTATATCGAAAATGGATTAGATGCTAATTTAGTAGACATTGAAGGAAAAATTTGTTTAGTTCAAGGTCGTGTAAGTCCTGAATTAGTTGAAAAAATGGTCGAAAAAGGCGCTATTGGATATGTTGTTATTCATGGAAGCTTCTATGATGAACCATCATTAAAAGAAGAATTACGTCCTCGTGATGCACGTGGTAAACATGGAGATTTACCAGGTTTAGTTATTCATATCAGTGATGCTGAAGAATTAGTAAAAAGCAAACCAGAATTAATTAAAATTATTTTAAAAGAAGATAATACAGTAAAATCAACTGCACAAAACGTTGTTGCAACAATTGAAGGAACTGATTCTAAACTAAAAGAAGAAGTTGTTGCATTTACTGCACACTATGATTCAGTTCGTTATTCTAAAGGTGCTTGGGACAACGCGACAGGTGCTATCAATGTCTTAGAATTAATGCACTACTATTTAGAAAATAAACCAAAACGTACAGTTAAATTTATTTGGTGTGGTAGTGAAGAAATTGGTTTAGTTGGATCTAAAGAATATTGTAAAAAACATAAAGATGAATTAAAAGATTACATTTTCAATATCAACTTTGATATGACAGGTGTTACTTTAGGTTATGAAACTTTTGTATGTTCTGCTAGTGATGAAGTTAAAAACTATGTTGATGGTTTAGCTAAAGTAGAAGGTTATGCTTTACAATCACGTAGTGATTTATATCCTTCAGATTCAACAAGCTTTGCAACGAATGGTGTACCTTCTTGTTCATTTGCACGTTTAGCTCCTAATGGAGGTAAACAAATCCATAATCATTATGATACAATGGATTACTTAGATGCGGATGCATTTATGATTACTTTAAACTTTGTTGTAACATTATCTTCTCAAATTGTTAATTCACCAGTAAATATGATTCCTAGAACATTTACTAAAGAATTAGAAGAAAAAATTGAAAAAAATAAAAAAATGATGGAAGAAGATAAAAAAGAAGACAAAGAAGAAAAGAAAGAAGATAAATAAAAAAGAATCAAGTATCCTAAACCGGGTACTTGATATTTTTTTGTTTTAAATATTTTTTAAGTTGTCGACGACTTTTAAATTGATATTTTTCACATTGTATTTCATCAAAATGACGTAGATGCTTTTCTTTCATAGCTTGAGTTCGACCATCTTTTAAAATCCAAGATCTAAATTCATGATCAAATTTTTCTTCACAAGGACAAGACTCACGACTTTGTCCTTTATTTTTTAAATAACGTAATAAGCATTGAATAAAGCAATAAAAACGATTGTAGTTTAAAAAAATATAAAGATCACACTTTTTAAAACGTTGAGGAGCGACTTTATAATAATTGCCATCAATGACCCAATCGTTATTCTCTTCAATAAATTGAGTGACGATTTGATTTTGCTTTTCTTTAGGACGTTCTTGCCAGTCATCATAAAATTGAACAGTGTCTAAATAAAGTAAAGGAATATTGTAATGTAAAGCAAATGCTTTAGCTAAAGTTGACTTCCCACAGCCACTATAACCTGTAATTTGTATTTTCATTAAAAGTCACCTCCAAGATCAAGTATCCCTATTATAGTAGGGGACTTTATTTTTGTAAAGAAAAAGATGGCCCTTGCCATCTCTTATTAATCACCAAAACTAATTCCCATAAAACGGGCTGCTTGAACAAGTTCTCCACTAGGATCAACGTATTTTAATTTACCGGCAGATTCAATTAACGGAATACTTGTGACTTCTTGCCCTTTTAAAACCACAAGACGTCCAAAGTTATTTTCTAAAACAAGTTTGGCACCTTCGATTCCAAAGCGTGTAGCCATCATTCGATCATAAGGACATGGACTACCACCACGTTGAGCATGACCAATAGCAGATACACGAATTTCACTGTTAATATATTTTTGTAATTCATTTGCTACTTCATAAATAACGGATTGACCATTTCTTGAAGCAACTTTAGTTTTGTATTCTTTTTTTGTAAGTAAAGCGTCTTTTTTAGAAATAGCTCCTTCAGCACAAGCAATGATGGCATAGTTTTTACCATGACGATGTACTTTAGAAATGGCATTCGCTACTTGTTCAATATCATAAGGGATTTCTGGAATAAGAATCACATCAGCATTTGCAGAAATACCAGCAGATAAGCAAATATGACCTACTTTATGTCCCATGACTTCAATAACAAAAACACGATTATGGCTAGCAGCTGTTGTATGGATCGCATCTAGATAATGAGTTGCGATATCATTAGCGCTTTGATAACCAAATGTATAATCTGTACCATACGTATCATTATCGATCGTTTTAGGTAAAGCAATGACATTTAATCCTTCTTCACTTAGCATATTAGCTGATTTGATAGATCCATTACCACCTAATACAACTAAACAATCTAATTTTAGTTTTTTGTATGTGTTTTTCATAGCGGCTACTTTATCGAATCCATTTTCAATGATACGCATTTTTTTAAATGGACAACGGCTTGTTCCTAAGATCGTTCCACCGATATTAGCAATGTCTTTAAAATCATCTTCATCCATGATTTTATAATCTTCATACATAAGTCCTCGATAACCATATTTAAAACCAATGATTTCCACATCTTCATTGTGTTGGTAAATTGTTTTAACAAAACTGCTCATTGTGGCATTAAGCGCTTGGCAATCGCCACCACTTGTAAGTATTCCTATACGCATAGGGGATCCTCCTTTATTTTAAATTTTTAAAGAAATATTCTTGAGAATTGATTTGTTCTCCTTTTGTTTTAATTTGCTTATAAGTGCCATCACTTTGTAATTTTGAAGCTTTGACATTATCTTTAAGCATAATATTAAACATATTGGTAATTTTCTTCTTGATTTTAGGATCAAGAATTGGTGCAGCGACTTCTACACGTTTTTCTAAGTTACGGGTCATTAAATCAGCTGATGAAATATAAACTTTTGGATCTTTTTTACCAAAGATATAAATACGAGAATGTTCAAGATATCTTCCAACAATAGAGATGACTTTGATATTTTCAGTTTCATCTTTAATTCCCGGAATGATACAGCAGATACCTCTAACGATTAAATCAATTTTAACACCCGCTTTGCTTGCTTCAATGAGTTTTTCAATCATACATTTACTTGTGATACTGTTACATTTAAAACCAACATAACCGTCTTTTCCTAAAGCGATTTGTTCATCAATTAAAGCAAATATTTTTGTAATCATGCAATTTGGCGCAACCATTAGTTGTTCAACATTTGTTTCTGTTTCACCTAAGCAAAGGTGATTAAAGACTTGGTTCATTTCTTCACCAATTTCTCTATTAGAAGTCATTAAAGATAAATCGGTATAAAGTTTTGATGTATTTTCATTGTAATTACCAGTACCAATTTGTCCAATATATTGAACACCTTGACTGTTTTTGTAAGTAATTAAACAAAGTTTAGAGTGCACTTTTAAACCATCTAAGCCATAGATGACACGACAACCTGCTTCTTCTAAACGTTTTGACCAGTCTATATTGTTTTCTTCATCAAAACGTGCTCTCAGTTCAACAAGCACCACTACTTCTTTTCCGTTTTCGGCTGCTCTAATTAAAGATTTAACGATTTTTGAATTTTTTGCGACACGATACAATGTCATTTTAATACTAGCAACATTTGGATCAAGACTTGCTTCATCAAGTAATCTTAAAAACGGTGACATCGATTCAAATGGATAAGCTAATAAAATATCACGTTTTAAGATTTGTTTGATCATTGGTACTCTATTTTCAACTAAAGGTGAATTGTTTGCTTCTAATTTTTGATAGAAAATTTCTGGATGAGAAATTTTTAATAAATCTCTAAGTTCACCAATAAATTTTAAATCAATGGGACTACGGTGAGTAAAGACTTGATTTTTTTCTAAGTTTAAGAAATTCATCAACATTAAAATCTCTAATTCTTCTAAACCTTCAGACATATCTAAACGAATTGGATTTAACTTCCTTCTTTGTTTGATTAATGTTTCCATTAGTTCACGATAATCATCATGTCCTTCTAAAGAATGATCATCTTCATCAATATCGGCACTACGGGTAATACGAATAAGTGCTTTGTTTTTAACGGTATGTTTACCAAATAATTCATAAGCTAAAGCAGAAATTAAATCTTCAACGAGAATATAATTGTGAGGTGTATTTGGAATCTCAATGATTCTTTCATCCATTGCATTTTCTAAAGAGACGATCCCTAGTTTTCTTTTTCCTTTTTTAGATTCTAATTGAACTGCTAAATAGAGTTCACGGTTATTTAAAAACGGGAATGGTTGTCTTTTAGAAATGACTTGTGGTGAAATAAGGGGAAGAATTTCTCTTTCAAAATAATTTTCTAAATACTTGCGATCATCTTTATTTTTAATTTGTTCATATTTCACAAAATGAATATCATACTTTTCTAATTCACTCATTACATTTTGGTAAATTGTATCTTCTTTTTTATTAAGTAGACGAATTTTTTTAAGACAAGCTTTGATTTGTTCTTCTGCTGTCATATCCGTTTTGTTTTCTTTTAATGCTGGATAGAAAAGCATTTGATCATATAATGAACCTAAACGAACCATAAAAAATTCATCTAAGTTAGATTGGTAAATTGATATAAAATTAAGCTTTTCAGCTAAAGGAACATTGCTATCTTTAGCTTGCTCTAAAACACGATCATTAAATTTAAGCCATGATAGCTCTCTGTTTTCTTTTTCGTTTTTCATTAAAAATCCTCCATTTCTTTTTTATTAGAATATTCTTTTTAATACATTTACGCAAGTATCCAAGAAATATTTACAAAAATCTTACCTAAACCTAACTTTTAGTTAATCTAATTTTATTATACACCAAAAATTTGTAAAATGATAAAAAATAGTATAGGATAATACAGAAAGAGGGAAAATATGAAAAAGTATTATGTTTATATTGTCGAATGTAGTGATCACACTTATTACACAGGTTATACAAGCCATTTAGAAAAACGTATAGAAACGCATAATTTAGGTAAGGGAGCAAAGTATACCCGAGCAAGAAGACCGGTCCAACTTGTTTATTATGAAATTTATGATGATTTATCATTGGCTTTAAAAAGAGAATACGCAATTAAACAACTGACTCGTAAACAAAAAGAGGAACTTATTCAATTTAAACGATAGGTTCCTTTTTTGATTTTTGTAAGTTTATTTTCATCACATAATTGTTTGAGTATCCTTTGTAATTGGCGACGACTACAATGAAGTAAAGTTGCAGTTTCTTCAATGTTTGTAAGGATTCCTTGATCACATTGATAATGGATATAACGTATCAATTTTTCTTCTAATGAATTGGCTGTGTGATCTAATGGAGAATGGGTGATCTTTTTTGCGAGAGATTGAAGTAAAAAATGTAAAAAAGAGATGTCTTTTTCTAACTTTTCTTGATGACTTTCAATATCTAAGGCAAGCATAGTGACTTTTGTTTTAGCTGTTGCAAAAAAGATAGGCTTTTCTTTTTTCACAAATTCCATATCACCAAGCATTGTAAAATCATCACTTGAAGTAATTAAATAATTAGAACCATCAATTAAGATTGAATGAATTTGAATCGTTCCTTGTAAGTTGAATAAAAGATATTTAGTTGTTTTTAAAGGATGAATGATGGTTTCTCCCACTTCATATTCAATGATAAAAAAAGCATAATCATGATCATCAAAATAATCTAAAATAGGATAATCGTTTAAAACTTGTTGTATTTTTTTAGTATTATATATTTCTTTCATAGTAACCTCATTTCTAGGTTTATTGTGACATATGTCACATAAAAAAGCAAGGGAATTTGCTATAATGGGGTGGTTAGGGGGAAAGAAAAAAACGGAAAATGAATTATTTGAAACTGCACCGATAAAGAAAGCTTATTTTAAATTAGCTTTACCCGTTGTTTTTAGTATGGTGATCAGTTTAGTTTACAATATGGTCGATACTTTTTTTATTGCTCAAACACAAAATACTAATTTAGTAGCTGGGGTATCACTTTGTGCACCTTTATTTTCTTTAATGGTTGCTTTTGGTGATGTGTTTGGTTTAGGTGGAAGTTCAGTACTATCTCGTCTATTTGGACAAAAGAAGGATCAAGAAGGGAAAAGAGTAAGTGGTTTTTGTTTTTATAGTGCCATTCTATTTGGAATTGTAGTTGCTTTAATTATGATTTTATTTAAAAATCCAATTTTAGCATTATTAGGAGCTAATCAAGATACTTATCAATATGCACATGATTATTTCTTTTATATTACATTAGGCGCACCAATCATTATTTTATCTTTAACACCAGGTAATTTAATGCGTACAGAAGGTTTAGCAATGGAAGCGATGATTGGAACTGTTGCTGGATCCATTGCCAATATTATTTTAGATCCTATTTTCATTTTTGGATTAAATATGCAAGCTGGTGGTGCCGCTATTGCTACAGTATTAGGTAATTTAGTTACAGATCTTATTTTGGTTTATTTCATTTTAAAAAGAAGTAAAAAATTAACAGTGGATTATAAAGAAACAAAGATTCCAACACAGTATATTAAAGAAATCATTGCGATTGGTATTCCTGCTTCACTTACAAATATGATGCAAAGTTTTAGTATGACTTTAATGAATCGTTATTTAATTCAATATGGAACAAGTAAAGTGGCTGCTATGGGAATTGCGATGAAAGTAAGTATGATCGTTATGTTAGTTATGGTTGGTTTTGCTTTTGGGGCACAACCTTTACTTGGTTACAACTATGGTGCCAAAAATTATAGGCGATTAAAAGAAGTGATTCGTTTTGATTTTAAAGTAGAAGGTACTTTTTCAATCATTATGGTTATTCTTCTTGGTATTTTTTCAAAACAAATTGTACATATCTTTATGAGTGATTCACAAATTATTCAAGATGGTAGCTTGATGCTTATTTGTTTATTATTATCTATGCCTTTTGCTGGAATGATTTTGATTTATACAACTTTATTTCAAGCTTCTGGTAAAGCATTACCTGCATTTATTCTTTCAATTTCAAGACAAGGTGTGGTATTTGCTTTAGTAATTGTCATCGTCAGTACTTTATTTGGTTATTATGGAACGATTTTAACGCAAGTGATTGCGGATGTGATCTCAGTTACAATGGCTTATATTATGTATAAGAAAAGTGTCGGTAAAGAAATTAAAAACGCAAGCCTTTAAATAAGGACTTGCGTTTTTATATAAAAAGTGCTTTCATTCTCTTTTGAAATCTTGTAAAATAGTAAAGAAATAGGGAAAAGAGGGAGAAAATGCGCGATATTATTAATTTACAAATAGAAATATTTATGTTGATTTTTATTGGGTATACTTTAGGTAAAAAGGGGATCTTGGATAAATCAACACGTTCAAAACTAACAACCATGGTATTAAGTGTGGTTTTACCTTTTGCCATTGTAAAATCATTTAATATGCAACTAACAAAAGATATTTTAGTTTCCACAGGACTCGTTTTAATTATTTCTTTTTTAATTCAATTGGGGTATCATATTGTCAATCAATTTTTATATAATCATTTAGATCAAGATCGTAAGATCGTTAGTCAATATGCAACGATGGTATCGAATGCAGGATTTATGGGAATGCCTGTAAGTGAAGCTGCGTTTGGCTCAACCGGATTACTTTATGCTTCCATTTTTTTAATTCCTCAAAGAATTTTTATGTGGTCAGCAGGGTTATCTTTATTTACTTCTGTATCGAAAAAAGATTTGATTAAAAAAGTAGCAACACATCCTTGTATTATTGCGATTTATATTGGTTTAATTTGTATGTTACTTAGAAGTCTAGGTGTGATTTTTCCTGATTTTGTAACCATGTCAATAAACAGTGTAGCCTCATGTAATACTGGACTTAGTATGATTATTATTGGAGCCATTTTAAGTGATGTTCCTTGGTCAGAATTTTCAGATTATCAAGCTATTCGCTATAGTATTTTAAGGTTAGTGATCTTACCTTTGATTTTATTATTTATTTTACTTGCTTTTCATATTCCTACCGATTCAATTCAAGTATGTGTATTACTGACAGGAATGCCTGCGGCGAGTACAACGGCAATGCTTGCGCAAAGTTATGATCATAATCCAGGCTATGCTTCAAAACTTATTTTTGTTTCTACTGTTCTTTCTTTGATTACTTTGCCTGTTTGGTTAGTCGTATTGAAAAGTATTTAAAAAATAATAAAAATGTGTTATTCTAAATCTAATTGTTAGGGGTGGTAGAATGATCATTGATGAAAACAAATATCATTAGAAGTCAAAGATTTAGTTAAAGAAGAAACAAGAAAATTGCAAGAAGCAGGAAAAAGAGTACCTACTTTAGCTGTAGTTTTAGTAGGTCATAATTTAGCGAGTGAAGTCTATGTGCGTAATAAAGAAAAAGCCTGTCAGTATGTCGGTTTTGGGTCAATTAAAATTGAATTACCAGAAGAAATAACAGAAGAAGCATTATTAGCACAAATTGAGCAGTTAAATCAAAAAGAGGAAGTGGATGGAATTCTCGTTCAACTTCCATTACCTAAACATATTGATGAAGCTAAAATCATTGAAGCAATCGATCCTGAAAAAGACGTTGATGGATTTCATCCAATGAATATTGCTCACTTATTTTTAGGAATTGATTCTTTATTACCTTGTACACCTTATGGAATGATGGTTATGCTTGAAAAGATTGGATATGATCTTGAAGGTAAAGAAGTGGTTGTGGTAGGAAGAAGTAATATTGTAGGTAAACCAGTAGCTTTACTTGCTTTATCTAAAAGTGCGACAGTTACGATTGCTCATAGTCGTACTAAAAATTTAAAAGAAGTTTGTCAAAAAGCAGATGTTTTAATTACTGCCGTAGGTAAAGCAAAAATGTTTGATGATGAATATGTTAAAGAAGGTGCAGTTGTTCTTGATGTAGGAATCAATCGTGATGAAAATGGTAAGCTTTGTGGTGATGTTGATTTTGAAAAATGTAAAGATAAAGTCAGTGCAATTACGCCTGTTCCAGGTGGGGTAGGACCAATGACGATTGCCATGCTTTTACATAATACATTAATTGCTTATAAAATGCGTACACAAAATTAAGGACGGTGATACAATGATTCAACACGTTTATGGATTACATGATATTGTCGAAATGAAAAAACCTCATCCTTGCAAAAAGTCTAACGAATGGGAAATCGTTCGTATGGGTGCTGATATTAAAATCAAATGTTTAGGGTGTGGAGCGATTATTATGTTTAGTCGTCGCGAATTTGAAAAAAAATTAAAGAAAGTTGTAAAACATATTGGGGAGTAAACTCAGATCATCATTGATTTGAGTTTTTGTTTTTATAAAAAGAAAAAAACGGTTACATAAAAATATTTATGATAAGATAAGATTTGTCAAAAGAAAGGATCAATTATATGAATGAGTTTAAAATTTTAAATGGAGAATTGATTAAATACGAAGGAAGTCAAGAACATGTGGTTATTCCTGAAGAAGTCGATACGATTCGTGATTTTGCCTTTTATGAGTGTTTACATTTAAAATCAATTCAAATTCCAGAAACAGTAAGAATGATTGGAAATTTTTGCTTTTATGGTTGCGATGAATTAATTGAGATTACAATTCCTAAATCTGTTACTTATCTTGGTGATGGGGCTTTATCTTATTGTCGAAAATTAAAAAAAGTAAGCATTCAAGGTCAAATCCAATCAATTAAAAAAAGTATGTTTTATCGAAGCGGTTTATTAGAAGAAGTTCATTTATCTAATACAATTCAAACAATTGGGCGTAGTGCATTTAGTTATTGTGAAAAATTGGAGCATATTGATTTGCCTGAAAGATTAGAAGTGATCGATAATAGTGCTTTTGAATCTTGTACATCTTTACAAACTTTGACTATGAATAAACATTTAAAACAAATTGGGGAAAAAGCTTTTTACAATTGTCATAACTTAAAATTTGTGCAAATGAATGAAGAATTAGAAAGTATACAAGGATTAGCTTTTCAAACATTAGGTCAAATCACGTTTATTTCTAACGATCATTTTCCTCTTCATCCAGGAATGTTTGAACATCAATGGAACATTTTCGCAAATAATGTAAATGATAAAAATTACCAATTTTATAAGAGTTACTTACCTAAAGTAAAACTTAATGAATGGAAACCTTATGCACGTATTATTTTGTTAGTAAATTATTTAGAAACTTATGATCGTTATTTACCTGTTGATAAAACTAAGTACAATGAAGCTTGTTTAACGTATAAAGATGAACTTCTTCCTTACTTGATTAAAGAACAACGTTGGGATGGATTTTATACTTTATTTAAAGAAGCAATCTTACCAATGAATGAACTTGATCGTTATCTTGATTTAATTCATGAAAGAGAATTAAGAGCAAAAATTATGAATTTAAAAAATCAAACCCCTTCTACAACTTCTTTAGAAGATGCATTAGACGACTTATTTTAGAAAGGTGAGGTGAGAACATGGATAAAGAATTAGTTCTTCTATGTGAGGAAATATTTCATAATATTATCAGTCAATTAACATTACATTTACGTTTTATGGATATTGCTTTAGATCAATACACATTCGTTCCCAATTCGACTTCAATTGAATGTGATGGTATCTATTTGTATTATAGTCCAATTACGATCATCAAAAATTTTAAAAATAATCCTCAAGCATTAACTCGCGGTTATTTACATATTGTTTTACATTCTATTTTTAGACATCCTTATTTAGCGGGTGATTTTGATAAAAAAATGTGGAATCTTGCTTGTGATATTGCAGTAGAAAACATGATCGAAGAATTAGACTTAGATTTTATGCATATTGATAAATGTGATGAAATGAAAAGAGAAATCAACAAGCTAAAAGAAAAATTAAACTTATTAACGGCACAACGTCTTTACCATTATATTAAAGATGAATTAAATAATGACCAAATCAAATGGTTAAGTGATTTATTTTATTATGATGACCATTCAAGATGGTATAAGATTCGTGATGTGGTAAGTAGTTCAACGCAATTGTTTGGAGAAGAATCAAAAGATGATCCTACCAATTCAGGACGAAATCGTTTTGATAATGCTAATCATGATAGTGAAAATGATGAACAAAATAATCGTGAACCTTCCGGTGATCAAGAAGCCAGTGAAGCAGATATCATTAAAATCAAAAATTCAATGAAAGAATGGCAAGATATCTCTGAAAAAATTGAAACCGATTTAGAGACTTTCTCAAAAGAATATGGACAAAAAGCCAATTCAATGGTTCAATCGTTAACACGTTTAAATCGTGAAAAATACAATTATACGACTTTTTTAAGAAAATTTATGAGTAGTGGTGAAAAGACCATGATCAATGATGATGAATTTGATTACATCTTTTACACTTTTGGATTACAAATGTATAAAAATTTACCTTTGATTGAATCATTAGAGTATAAGGAAACACATAGTATTAAAGATTTTGTTATTGCTATTGATACCTCAGGATCTGTATCTGGACCAATTGTTCAAACATTCTTACAAAAAACATATAACATATTCCAACAAAAAGAAAATTTCTTTAATAAATTTAATATTCACCTTATCCAATGTGACGCTGTTATTCAAGAAGATGTAAAAGTAACGAGCTTAGCTGAGTTTGATCGTTATATCAAAAACATTGAAATCCATGGTTTAGGGGGAACAGATTTTAGACCAGTATTTAATTATGTAGATGAACTTATCCAAAAAAAAGAGTTTGTTGATTTAGGTGGACTTATCTATTTTACAGATGGAGATGGAAAATATCCAACCAAACAACCAAGCTATAAAACGGCTTTTGTCTTTTTAGATAAAGGGGATAAAGTAGACGTTAAAGTGCCATCATGGGCAATTAAATATATTTTAGATGAAGAAGTAATAGAAAATTAGGAGGCCAATTATGAATATTAAAGAAGCAAAAAAACAAATAAAAAATGCCATTATTGCTTATTCAACAAAAGATGAATATGGCAATATGCTAATTCCTGTAAGTAAACAAAGACCTGTATTTTTAGTAGGGGCTCCAGGGATTGGAAAGACAGCCATTATGGAACAAATTGCACAAGAACTTGATTTAGCTCTTGTATCTTATTCCATGACACACCATACACGACAAAGTGCTTTAGGGTTACCTTTTATAGTAGATAAAAAATATGGTGATCAAGAATATAAAGTATCTGAATATACTATGAGTGAAATTATTGCTTCTGTTTACGATGCAATGGAAGAAACAGGAAAAAAACAAGGTATTTTATTCTTAGATGAAATCAACTGTATTTCTGAAACATTATCTCCATCGATGTTACAATTTTTACAATATAAAACATTTGGACGTCATCAAGTACCGCAAGGCTGGATTGTTGTTACAGCGGGAAATCCCCCAGAATACAACAATGCTGTTAAAGAATTTGATATTGCGATTTGGGACCGTCTTAAAAAGATTGAAGTAGAAGCTGATTTTGAAACATGGAAAGAATATGCAATCAATACACACGTTCATCCAGTAGTCACTTCTTATTTAGGCATTAAACCAAGCCATTTCTATTCTATTTCTACAACAGTAGATGGAAAAAGTTTTGTCACTGCCAGGGGTTGGGATGATTTAAGTAAAATGATCCAACTTTATGAAATGAATGACTTAGAAGTCGATTATGATTTAATTTCTCAATATTTACAAGATGAAAAAATTGCTAAAGACTTTTCACATTATTATCAACTTTACGCTAAATATAAAGCTGATTACAAAGTGGAATCTATTCTTGCAGGAACAAGTGACGATACAATTAAAGATCGTGCTAAAAATGCAAAGTTTGATGAAAGATTATCTCTTATCTCTTTAGTTATGTCACAATTAGATGAAACAATGGATAAAACGGTAGAAAAAGAACAAGCTATTAAAACTATTTTAGCTGATTTTCAAGAAATCAATAAAGTTGCCTCTTCTTCACAAGAGTATCAACAACAAATTAATTTAAAAACAGCAAATTATAAAAAAGAAATGAATGAAAAAGAAAAAGGTAAAGCTTTATCAAAAGAAGAACAAGGACTTTATTATCGTATCTTAGCTTACTATGATGAATTATTACAAGCTCTTTTATCAACAAACACGGAACCTAAAGAAGTAATCAAAACGTATTTAAAATCCGTGATCAATGGTTTAAATGAAGAATGTAAAAATGCTAATGAAGTTTTAAATAATACATTTATCTTTTTTGAAGAAGTCTTTGGTCAAGGGCAAGAAATGTTGATTTTAGTAACGGAAATTACTTTAAATACAGCAATTTCAAAATACATTTACAACCATGGTTGTGATAAATATTATCAATACAATAAACAACTTTTATTTGAAGATAAACAAAATGAATTATTAGAAAAAATTGATGCAATCAATTTGTTAGAATTTGATGATTAAGGGTTATAAAAGCAAGGTATTTTAAAAAAATCCTTGCTTTTTTACGCAAAAATATCTTTTTTTAAAATTCTTAAGATTCTCAAAATATTTTCACAATTCTATGTTATTTTTTTAGTAAAGTGATATAATGAGAAAGATTAGAAAAGGGTGAAGATATGGGCAACAATAAGAAAATTATTATCGGAATGATGAGTGTTTTATGTCTTAGTTCAATGGGGGTAGCTGGACTACTTTATAAGGTAGATCCAATCGCTTTAAAACAAAAACAATTCACTTTTGAATTGCACTCACAAATTCCAACAAATGCAAGTGATTATATTCGAGCAAATGCAAAGGTATTAGAAAATGCGGTTGTGAATTTAAGTCAAGTGAAAGTTGATGAAGTGGGTGTTTATGATGCCTATGCTCAATATAGTGATAAAGTTTACCCTTTTACAATACAAATTAAAGATACTGTTGCTCCCATCGCTTCACTTGTACAAACAAAATATGAAATTACTGTGGGGACCACTTTAGTAGCGGAAGATTTAGTGAAAGATATCCAAGATGATTCAACCTACAGTGTTTATTTTGATGAAGAAAATAAACCAACAAAAAAGCAATTTAATGAAGTGGGAACTTTTAATGATGTTTTCATTATTGTTGAAGATATTTATGGTAATAAATCAAATCGATTACGATTAAGTGTTGTAGTTAGTCAAGAACAAAATGGACCGACTTTTTATGGTGTAGATAATAAAATTATTCAAATAGGAGAAAACTTTGATCCACTTGATGGTGTTTATGCCCTTGATTATTTAAATCGTGATCTTCAAGGTTCGATTCAAGTTAGTGGTGAGGTTGATACAAGTCAAGAAGGTGCTTATCATTTAGTTTATCGTGTTAGTGATGCTTTAGGTAATGTTACGACGATTGATCGCACAATCACGGTGGTTATTAACAATGAACAAAGTCAAACACGTATCCAAGATGTTGGAGATGGACCTTATTTATCTGTTGATAAATACCGTCAGTTGGAAAATACGTACAATACGATTTCTAAAGCTATGTTCACAGCAACCGATCCTTATGAACTCATTAGACAAATGAATAATTATTTAGTGCGTTATGTTCAATATGTGCCAAACAATATTTTAAGTAGTTATACCAATTCTTCTTATGGGGCAATCTGTAATAATATTGCTAGTGATGAAGGAATGGCTAGGGCAATGATGTATATGTTGCAAAAGAAAGATGTGGAATGTTATTATGTAACAGGAAGTTATCAAGGTGTAGAACATCATTGGAATATTATTAAAGTGGGGAATAATTATTATCATTTAGATGTTTCTTATCAAAAAATTAATGGTACTGAAATGAAACTTTATTCAAATGAGGATATGAAAGAATTAGGGTATGCATTTGATGAAAATTATTATCCTAAATGTACTAAAACATATAGTTAATAAAAAAACTCATGATCAAGCAAGCTTGATGATGAGTTTTTGTTTTATTTACCACTTTTACCATAATTAATTAAAACACGAGCACTTGGATCATCAACATCACAATGTTCCCAATCCTTATTAGGCATCCAATAATCTTTGATCCAATGACTTTTATTTGGATAATAACTTTCAAAAATATCACGATAAAGTAAAGATTCTTTTGTAAAAGGAGTATGATCAGGGTATTTTATTTTAGCGTTTTGCAAATCTTCATCACTATAAATAGAATTAGCATATTCTTTTAAGTAAACTACCATAGAATGACCTACTGCATCACTAAAAGCGGCTTTTTCTCTAAATAAAATGGAATCTGGAAGAAGGTTTGTCCCTTCAAAGGCATGACGAAGTAAGTATTTTCCTTTTTGATAAATATTCATTTTCTTAGCAGGATTGATACTTATGGCATAGTCTACAAAGTCAAGATCGGCAAAAGGAACACGTCCTTCTAACGCATGAGCGCTGATACAGCGATCTGCACGTAAAACATCGTACATATAGAGTTCGTTGATTCGTTTTTGTGCTTCTTCTTGAAAAGCTTTAGGATTTGGTGCAAAATCTGTATATTTGTAACCAAATAATTCATCACTGACTTCACCAGTCAGAATAACTTTAATGTCGGTTTGTTGATGGATCGCTTTACAAAGTAAATACATAGCAATACTTGCACGAATGGTTGTAATGTCCCATGTTTCTAAATGATAAATAACTTCTTTTAAAGCTTGAAGAACATCTTCTTTGGTAATAATGATTTCAGTGTGATCACTGTGAATGTAATCTGCCACTTCTTTTGCGTATTTTAAATCGATAGGATCCTGTTTCATTCCAATAGCAAATGTTTTAATAGGTGTTTTACTTTTTTTTGCACCTAATGCACAAACAAGAGAAGAGTCTAAGCCACCGCTAAGCAAGTAGCCGATGGGTGCATCGGATTGCAAACGTTTATCAACAGCTTTTTCAAGACGAGTACGAAGTTCTAAAGCAATTTGATCGATTGAATCGTCATTCATTCTTCGAGGTTTTGCAATTTCATTATAACAAATAAATTTACCATCTTGATAATAATGTCCTGGTGGAAAAGGATAAATTTCATCACAAAGATCGATTAATCATTTAGCTTCAGAGCTAAAAGCAATTTGGTGATCGATAGAAGTATAACCATAGAAAAGTGGTCGAATTCCAATTGGATCACGTGCAGCAAAGATTTGTTTGGTATCTTGATCATAAAGAACACAAGCAAATTCTCCGTCTAAATATTTACATAAAATTTCCATACCAAATTTTTTATAAAGTGGTGCTAAAACTTCACAATCACTTCCTGATTTAAAGGCGAATTCTTTTTCTAACATTTTTTTAAGTTCTGAATAATTGTATATTTCCCCATTACATACAACCATTGTGTTTAAATCTTGGAAAGGTTGATTTCCAAGTGGTGATAAGTCCATGATAGCTAGACGATTAAATCCCCATAAAATAGCGTCTTTCTTCATGATTTTATCGTAGTCAGGACCACGATGAACAATTCTTTTTAATGCTTTTTTAAATAATTCCATTGATACTTGATCACTTTTTACAACGACAAATCCACACATAATATTTTCCCCCTTTGTTTAAAAAAAACAAAAACTCGCTTTAAAATAAAGCGAGTACCTTCTCCATAAACTAAAAGTTTTCTTATAGCACATGGTACATACATACTTCAAAGAGTATAAGATCCCCGCCAGTAGTTACGTTACTGGTGACGTTCTAGCCTACTTGCTTCTAAGCTTTTGGTAGACAGCTCCAAGGTGTTATTCATTAAATCGTCCACTATTAGGCTTTCACCATCCCTAACTCGCTAAAGCTTCATGATTAAATTACTTCTCCTCATCATTGCCTTTTTGTTTTATTTAGATTTGTTGAAATGATTTTATAATATATTCGTAAATAATTCAATAAAAATTAGAAAAAAAGTAATTTTGTAGGATAATTAATTTTAGGTTTCTTAAAATCTAATTATAGTATATCGATTTACCATTAAATTTTTAATAAACTGAAGGTATAATGTAGAAGTCGAGTAGCTTATGCATCAATCCAGACGATAAGGGTTTATGCTTTTTTTAGGTAGAGTCTAAAATTTATGAAAAATGAAATCGATATTATTAAGGTGTTCAGAAATAGAATCAGGAATCTTATTTAAAATATCCAAAGGTTGAAAAAATTGAGAAAATTTAAAATTTTGGTTAGAAAAAGATTCAATAGAGTCAATTAAATGTATTATACTATGCATGATGGAACATCCTTTCGTTATGTATATTGTTTGCAGACTAAGTATAGCATAGGAGTTTCATCTTTTTTAGTATAAGACGAAAAAAGATGATTATTAAGATAGATATAGTAATCATTTTACTGTTTATATAGATAAAAATAAAGGTAGTGTATTTTAGCTATTTAATACACATTTTTGACACTACCTTTTTTATAGGAGGAATGAAAATGAATACGTTAGATGCTATTTTTTCAAGAAGAAGTGATCAACACGATTTTAAAGGCGGGGATGAGTGGACCGACTTGTGTTAATGCTCGAGATTGGTCATTTATTGTTGTTGATGATTCGACTATTTTAAAACAAATGGCTGATGCTAATGGGAAACCAGCTAAATTATTAGAAAAAGCACCGTTGGCAATTTTAATTTGTGGGGATACAAGTAAAGCCTTTGAGATGATTAAGGATTATTGGATCATTGATGGTGCTATTGCAGGTCAGAATATGATTTTAGCGGTTCAAGATTTGGGAATAGGTAGTGTTTGGTTTGGAACTTATCCACAAATGGAACGTGTACAAGCCCAAAAAGAACTCTTTAACTTACCTGAAGATCAAGTTCCTTATTCCATCATTGCTTTTGGTTATCCTCAAGAAGAAAAAAAATGAAAGCAGAGATTTATTTGATCAAACGGTTGTTCATTATAATAAATGGTAAAAACGTGAGAAAAAATCGTGACAAAGATGGGATAAAAATTAACGCAAGATGTGTTATGATGTTAGTGTAGAAAATAGTGGATCAGCTATTTTCTATTTTATTTTATAAAAGAAAGGAGGGAGAAAATGAAGCGTATTGTTCATGGAGGGTTAATGGCTTTTATTTTTATTATGACGGTTTGTTTTAGTTTTAAAGTAACTTCTGCTGTTGTTATGAAGGAAGAAATTGTAGGGATCATGAATCGTTATCAAGGTAAGATTGGCAACCATGAAAATTTTAACGGGAGTGGCAATGCCAGTAAGTTAGACAATTTCATTATTAAAGATCAAGATACAAATCAAATTTTATTTTGTATTCAGCCGGGAGTTGATTCTTATAGTTCGATTACTTACAATGCCAGTGATCAGGATGCTTTATTCAAGAGATGTTATAATAGTAAAACATCTTGGCAAGTAAAGAAAAAATTAGTATCTAGATTAACGCAATTATTATCACCACAAGAACAATTTGATAACAATCAAGTGGATCGTCGGATCCATTTTTTAGCTTTACAGACTTTGATTTGGGAAGTTATGTGTGAAGAAAGGGATGCATTTTTTAATCGTCTAAGCTTAGATAGTTCTTATCATACGATTTTGTCTTTAATGGATTTTAATCATTACACTTATCAAAATCGTTTTTATGAATTGTACAATGATTATGTTTATATCATGCAACGATTAGATAAAGTACCGGATAAGATGAGCTATGATTCATCAAAATGTCAAACGGTTTATTTAGATAAATATGATTTTTCTAAGAATGTTTACTATACCTATGTCGAAGATACGAGTCAAATTTTACATTGGTTTAATTATTCAAGTGAGCTTTTTCATGTTGAAAGACAAGGACAAAAACTTTATATCACATGTCCTAATGGTGGAAAGGCGGGTTATGTTATTGCAAAAAGCAATAAGATGTATGGCGATTTACAAAATAGTTCGAAAGAAATTATTGCATTGACGAGTGGTAATTTACAAGGACTTGTTGAAACGGTGACAACAGGTAAACAAAATCAACCTGTTTATTTACGCGTTGAATCACGTAATTTAGAAGGTCGTTTAGAGATTGATCCTAATGGAGGAGTTTATCAAGGAAATAGTCAAAAGATAACGAAAAATGAAATCAAAGGTAAAACGATAACGATCAGTGATCCGATAAAATCAGGTTATCGCTTTGCAGGATGGAAGTTAACTGGTAAAGGAACACTAACCAATAAGACGTATACATTTGACGTAGGTGATGGTACATTAACAGCCATTTGGGAAAATGAAGCGCCAATGATTATTTTACCTATAGTAAATAATGAAGGCCCTTTTATTGATGGGGAAAATCTGATTATTCAATTAGGTGATCCTTTTTATCCATTAAATCATGCTAAAGCATGGGATAAAGAGGATGGCGATTTAACAAGTAAACTTAAAGTGATCAAGGAGCCTGTACCTAAGGATCAAAATCAAAAGACAACCGTAAGTGGTACTTATTATGTCGAATATCAGGTAAGTGATTCTGGCGGTAAACAAGCAAGTAAGAAATTACAAGTTATTGTAAATGATCCTCCGGTGATCACAGGTTTTGATCGTTACTTTTTTGTTGGTGAAACCATTGATAAGCAGGTTTTATTAGACCAAGTAACGGGTGAGGATAAAGAAGACGGGAATATCTCGGACAAAATAGAAGTGATCCAATATCCTAATTCGAGTAAAGAAGGAACGTTTGATGTGATTTATCGTTTAACAGATCGTTATCATAAAAGTGTTACAAAAACGTATAAAGTCTATATCGATAATGTACATTATGGTTCTAATCAAAAGGAATTACGCTATATTGGTAAAAATACTTTAAATACATTAAATTCAAATTCTAAGTGGCTTAAAGTGGGTGAATTGAATCAAAAATTAGTGACAGATTTAGAAAGTGAACAATTAAAGTATCACTACACTTGGTCACAGGAAGAAAATGAACAATTGAAAGAATCAATTATAGAACAAGATGGTCAAGCTGTCTTTAATGAGATGAATAAGTATAGAAAAGAGTAAATGTCAATGAAATTAGCTTTAAAGTTTTCTATCATAACTGTTTGTCAGTTTATATTTTTATTGTGTATCAGTGATTTAAGTACAAAAACGTATAATCAAAATGAAACACAAAGATTAAGTCAAATGGCTTCATACCAAGCTTTAAAACAAGCTTCTACACCTTATCAAAACATTAAAAGTAATGAACAACTTGTAGGTGAAGTATTAAAAGAAGTGGTTTTAAATAAAAGTAGTGATTGTGATATTGAAGTTGAAATTTTAGATGTGGATTATTTAAATGGTTTAATCGATTTGAAAATTAAACAAACATTCCAACATGTAAATGGAAAAAAAACAGAAATAGAAAGTCGTAGAACGATTATATTAGAGGAGGATATTTAAGATGGATTTTTCATTAAAACAAGCGTTAGGGTTAGTTGTTGTTATTGCAGTAGCAGCATTAGTATTAGTGGCTGCATTATCTCTTACAAAAAATAATAATACCAGTGCACAAACAGCACAAACAAAAATGTGGGATCAAGCCACAAAACAAATTCCTACAAACTAATTTAGAAAGGATGTGAATAATCATTTCCATAAGAAATGATAGTAATGAAATGGTTTAAGAAAAATGAAGATGTTGATTACTTCACACCAACGATGAAAAGTGAAGTAAAAGAAGAAATTGCGCCTGTAAATGAAGTACAAGATGTTATTGAGGATCTTAGAGATCCTCAATTTTTTGGTAAAATTCAACCTTTAGTTGATGATATTAATATTACCGATATTAATTGTAATAGTCATTCCATTTGGTTGAATCACATCAATAAAGGACGTTATGAATGTGAGGACATTCAATTAAATAGTGAAGAAATTGAAAAAATAGCGTATAAGATATCCAATGTGGAGAATCAACAGTTTAATGTGGTTAATCCTATTTTAGAAGCAGATTTCAATGATTTAAGGTTACAGTTTACTCATTCTTCTTTTTCCACAAGTGGAACGTCTATGTCAATACGTAAAACACCTTGTATTGCTAGAATCAATGAAGAAAAAATGGTAAAGCAAGAATATTGTTCAAAAGAAGTAATCAACTTTTTTAGAACAAGTATTCATAGTCAACTTAATTTTTTTATTATTGGTATGACCGGTGATGGAAAGACAGAGCTGGCGAAGTTTTTAACGTCCTATATTCCAAGTTATGAAAGAATTATCACGATTGAAGATACGATCGAATTGCATTTAAATAAACTCTATCCTAAAAAGGATATTGTCGAATTAAAAGTGGGGGAAAGAGTTAATTATGATCAAGCCATTAAAAGTTGTATGCGTATGTTACCGAAATGGATCTTATTATCTGAAGCAAGAGGTTACGAGGTAAAGGAACTTCTTAAATCAATTTCGACAGGGGCTAAGATCATTACGACTTTGCATACAGATCATGTTTACAATATTCCTAAGCGAGTTTTAAATATGTTAGAAGGGAATGAATTGAGTAATGATAAGATTGAAAATATGATTTATCAGTCTGTTGATATTGGCGTTCGTGTGAAAGCAGATGTAGATAATGATCATACATATCGTTATATTAGTCAAATTGCCGTATTTTGGTTAGATTTTGATCAAGTTCGACATCATCAAATGATTTATGAAGTTAAAAAACGTAACGAAGAATATTATGTACAATATTATCCGATCCCTGAGTGGTTAAATGAGCGCTTTATGGAATACAATGAGCATTTAGAATGGAAAGGAGATCAAGTAGATGAATAAATTACGATTATCAATTGAAAAGTTAGGTTATAAGTACTCTATTGTTCATTATTTAAAGAATTTGCTTATTTATTCCTTTATCATTATTGGTCTATCATTAGTTCATAAATTAAAGTGGATCTATGCTTTGTTTTTATTTATAACGATTATTGTAGTGTTACCTTACATTATTTATGCTCAATTTCGTTATACTTATGAATTTCAAAGATTTAATGATTATTGCCTTTATTTAAAACAAATGATCATTCAATACAAAACACATAAGAAAATCAAAACAGCTTTAGAAATGACTCGTGAAGCTTTTACGAGTAATAAAAGCATTATGTTGAGTTTAATTACAAAAGCCATTGAGGCTATTGAAACAGGGGTTCCCTATGAAGAAGCTTTAAGAATTATTGAAGAAAAATACCCTCATCATTATTTAAAGAAACTTCATGCCTATTTGATTCTAGGAGAAATGATTGGTGGTAATCAAGTTTATTCTTCATTAGAACATGTGGATTATGAAACTTGGCAAAGCGATATGATCCAATTTCAAAAGCAAAAGAATCAAGTACGACAAACAAACATTTATTTTACCTTATTGTCGATTGGTATTTCTTTGTTTTGTTTATATTTCTTTCCTAAGGATCTTATGGAACCTTTGTTTGGAATAGATGCGTATCAGATCGTTACTTTTATTTATTTTGAAATTTTATTACTTGCTTATACATTAGTAACTTGTGGACTTACAGGAGATTGGTTAAAAGAAAGGAAGAAGTGAAAAAATGAAAGAATGGTTAATTGAAAAAGAGGGTATTGATTATTTGAAAATTTTAAATCTCCATAAAGAATTGTATTTCCAATGGAAAATGGGATTCGTTTTTTTCTTTGCTATCTTGCTAGTCCCACTTTATCTTTTTGTATTTAAAAGTTTTACGGTGACTTTTATTTTATTAGGTGTCGGTTTATGCGTATTGGGCTATTTTATTCCTTATTTTTTTATTAAAACAAAGGCCACTAATAAAGCGAGGGAGGTAGAATATGATTTTCCTTTATGGTTATCCTCATTAGAAGTGTTGATTATGTCAAACAATATTCCTAACACTTTAAAAAAATCAATTCCTACTTGTCCGCTTTCTTTTAAGCGGGATTTAATTTATTTAGTTGATCAGGTTGAAAAAGATCCTACGAATCAAATCTTTTATCGTGAATTTTTAAGTCAGTACCATAACGAAAGTATTCGTGAAATGATGTTAGATCTTTACCAATTTAATTTTTTAAATAAGGAATTGCTTGTGAAAGAATTTGGTTCATTACACCAACGTTTAAATGAAATAGAAGCGAGTCAAAGAAAACACCAACAAGAACAAACTTTATTTTTTATTGGAGCTATTAACTCAATACCACTTTTCTTGCTTAGCATGTATATCTTATATATAGCGAATTTATTATCAACGACACTTATAGGAGGGGTAGAATGAAGTTATCTTTAGAAAATGCATTTAGTTATTTGATTACTTTGGTTTTTGGTGGTGGATTATTGATGATTGCTTTTTCGTGTTTAAACACGATCCACTTGTATTAATATGGATTTATCTTTAGAAGAGTTTTTTGATTTACTTATTGCGTTGGTTGTGAGTATTTTATTTTTAGGAAGTAATTTCCTTATTTTTTATCATCAAATTCTCTTAATGACGATTGAAAGGGTGGTGTAATGGACTTTTCTTTTAAATTATTTTTACAATATGCTTTAGCGATTATGGTTTGTTCTTTAGTATTGTTCCAATTTTATACGTATCGTCAGGATATGAAAAATCATTTAATTTTAAATAAAACCTCTTTTAATAAATTATCTTTGGTTAATCAAGAATGTGTGTTAGAAGTTGAACCAATTATTTTAAAGGTAAATCAATCTTATCATTTACAGGATTTTATTTTAAATAGTAATGGACAGGTGAGTATTTATGATGAAATCGATATAACGAAACCAGGCTTTTATCCTGTTCGTTATGTTTGTGTCAATGCTAATGGACAATATAAGGAAGTTAATCAGTTAGTGAGGGTAGAAAGATGAAGCAATCAGTTGAATGGCTTGTAGATAGTATTTTACTTACTTTTTTTCTTGTTTTAGCATTTAGTATTCTTAATGTGACTATACAAATCAACCATGCTAATCAATATCATCAATATGTTATATCTATGGTTGAACAAAGTCATTTTAACCCTACCATTATGAATGATTTAGCTAAACATGATGTGTATAAAATAACGTATCAAGATTGCAGTATTGAACATGACTTGCAACTTTTTCCTAAAGAATCTCTTTATATAGTAGAAATGAGTTATCCTATCACGATTCCTTTGATTCAATATACTTCAATGCAAACGTTAACCGGGTATGCACGTTAGTTTTTGGTAAAAGAGATTTTTGTTTTTAATTTTCTATGTTATAATTGTATCGCATAAATAAAGAAAAGAGGATAAATGTATGGGATATAAATTAATTGCTTTAGATTTAGATGGAACTTTAAAAACAAGTCAAAATACAATCTCTCCTAAGACGAGAGATGCTTTATTAAAATGTGAAGAATTAGGGATCAAAGTTGTTTTAGCTTCTGGTCGTCCAACACCAGGACTTCGTCATGAAGCAAAAGAATTACAATTAGAAAAATATGAAGGTTATTTATTATCATTTAATGGAGCAAGAGTGATTGATTATACAACAAATGAAATTATTTATGATAAAACTTTATCTGTTGAACAAGCTCGTGAGATGATTCAAAGAGCAAAAGATTTTAAATTAGCCCCAATGAGTTATTTAGATAATGATGTAATTACAGATCAAAGTGACGATTCTTATGTTCAAGGTGAAGCTAACTTAAATGATATGGGATTACGTCAAATTGATGATTTTATCAATTTTATTGATTTTCCAGTAAATAAAGTATTATTAGCTGCAGATCCAACTTATATCGCAAGTGTACTTGATGATTTTAAAGCTCCTTATGAAGACGAATTAAGTATTTATCGTTCAGCAGGTCATTATATTGAAATTATGGCTCAAAACATTGATAAAGCTGCTTCTTTAGATCATTTAGTAAAATATATGGGAATTAAACAAGAAGAAGTGATTGCTTTTGGTGATGGTTATAATGATTTATCGATGATCGAATATGCTGGTAAAGGTGTTGCTATGGCAAATGCCGTTGATGGTGTTAAGGAAAAAGCAGATGAAGTCACTTTATCTAATGATGAAGACGGTATTGCTTATATGTTAAGTAAGCTTATTGAAGGAGTGGAATTCTAATGAGTTTACCTAGAGATATTTCAATTTTAGTGAGCATGCTTAATTTATGGTTAAGAGATGATGATATGTCACTAGAAACACTTATTGAAGTAAAAGGTGAAAATCCTACAGAAATTATGGATTTTCTATCAAGTCAAGGCTATTTTTACGATAAAAGTACAAATCAAATTAAACAAAAAGCATAAAGGCATAGAAATATGCCTTTTTTTAATGCTTTAGTTATGATATACTATAAAACAAAATAAGGAGGAATTTTGATGTTAAAATTGGATCAATTTAAAGAAGCAAAACAAAGATTAAATAAAGTATTAGTCGATACATCATTAATTTATAGTGAACATTTTTCTAAAGAATGTGGTAATCATGTTTATATTAAACCAGAAAATTTACAAAGAACAGGATCTTTTAAATTAAGAGGTGCTTATAATAAAATCGCTAAAATGGATGATGAAGCAAAAGCTAAAGGATTAATTGCTTCATCAGCAGGAAATCATGCTCAAGGTGTTGCTTATGCAGCAAAACAAGCAGGAGTTAAATCAACGATTGTTATGCCTGCGCATACACCTTTAATTAAAGTAGAAGCAACAACTTCTCATGGGGCAAATGTTGTTTTATATGGAGAAGTTTATGATGAAGCTTACGCAAAAGCTTGTGAACTTCAAAAAGAATATGGCTATACGTTCGTTCATCCTTTTGATGATGAAGATGTCATTGAAGGGCAAGGAACAATTGCTTTAGAACTTTTAGAACAAAATCCAGATATTGATATTATTCTAGTACCTGTTGGTGGTGGAGGATTAATTTCTGGTATTGCTTGTGCAGCTAAACAAATTAAACCATCTATTAAAGTTATTGGTGTAGAACCAGAAGGTGCAGCCAGCGCTTTAGAAGCCATTCAACAAGATAAAGTCGTTACATTAAAAGAAGCAAATACAATTGCTGATGGAACAGCTGTTAAGACGATTGGAGATTTACCATTTGAATATATAAAAAAATATGTTGATGGTATCATTACTGTATCAGACTATGATTTAATGAAAACCTTCTTAGATCTAGTTGAAAAACATAAATTAGTTGCTGAAAACTCAGGTATTTTATCTTTAGCTGCATTAAAAAAATTAAATGAAAAGAATAAAAATGTTGCTTGTGTAGTCAGTGGTGGAAATATTGACGTTAAAAATATTTCATCAATGATTAATAAAGGATTAGTTGCTAGAGGTAGAATTTTTACTTTCTCAGTAGAATTACCTGATAAACCAGGACAATTAGCTAAAGTATCACAATTACTTGCTGCTTTAAATGCAAATGTTATTTCATTAGATCATAATCAATTTATCAACTTACCTCATTTTTCAGAAGTAGAATTACGTGTCACTTGTGAAACAAACGGGGATAAGCACATTGAACAAATTATAGATACCTTTAAAAAAGAAGGATTTGATATTAAAAAAATCAACCAAGATTAGATGAATAAGGTATTGAAAAAAAAGTCGAAACCGTGTATACTAATTATTTGAAAAAAGGAGTGGTGCGACATGAAAAAGATGAATACGCTAGTAACGGATAGTTCTTTATTTGTTGGCATGATTATTTCCTTTTTTAAATTTCATATTTTTGGTATTTAACATATCTATTTTATTTAGATATGTTTTTTTATAAAGAAAGGAAGGATTTTGATGAAGGCATACTTAATATTGGAAGATGGTAGTGTTTTTGAAGGAACAAGTATAGGAGCAAACAAAGAAGTTATTAGTGAAATCGTATTTAATACTTCTATGACAGGATATGTTGAAGTTTTAACAGATCCATCTTATGCTGGTCAATCTGTTGTTATGACTTATCCATTAATTGGAAATTATGGTGTTTGTTTAGAAGACCAAGAATCAAAACAACCTTATGTGGAAGCTTTTATTGTTAATGAATTAGCCCGCATGGGAAGCAATTTTAGAAAAAATGTAGAATTAGAAGATTACATGAAAGAACATGGAATTGCGGGTATTCAAGGTGTCGATACACGCCATATTACTAAAATCATTCGTAATAAAGGATGTATGAATGGAATGATCACAACAACTTATTATGAAGATTTAACTGAAGTATTAGAAAAAATTAAAGCATTTAAAGTAACAGGTGTTGTTGAAGCAACAACATGTAAAGAATCTTATACATTAGGTAAAGGAGATATCAAAGTTGCTTTATATGATTTTGGAGCTAAAAATAATATTGCAGCTTCTTTAGTAAAAAGAGGTTGTGAAGTCACAGTATACCCTGCTTCAACTTTAGCTTCTACGGTATTAGAAGGAAACTATGATGGAATTATGCTATCAAATGGGCCAGGGGATCCAGCTGAATGTGTAGACATTATTAAACAAATGCAAATTTTAATGAAAAGTGGAACACCAATTTTTGCGATTTGTTTAGGACATCAATTGATGGCATTAGCTCATGGATTTGAAACAGAAAAATTAAAATATGGACATCATGGTGCTAACCATCCAGTAAAAGATTTAGATACAAATCAAGTTTATATCTCAACACAAAATCATAATTATGTTGTTAAAGAAGATACAATCGATCCAAGTATTGCTAGACCTTGGTTTAAAAATGTAAATGATGGTACAATTGAAGGAGTAGAATATTTAAAAGAAAATATTAAAACGGTTCAATTCCACCCAGAAGCATGTGCTGGGCCATTGGATACAAATTATTTATTTGATGAATTTATCAAAATGATGGGAGGAAATAAAAATGCCTAAAAATCCAAATATCAAAAAAGTTCTTGTAATCGGATCTGGACCAATCATCATTGGTCAAGCAGCTGAATTTGACTATGCCGGAACACAAGCTTGTCGTGCTTTAAAAGAAGAAGGAATGGAAGTTGTATTAATCAACTCTAACCCTGCAACAATCATGACAGATAAAACAATTGCTGATAAAGTTTATATTGAACCTTTAACAGTGGATGTTGTTAAACAATTAATTATTGAAGAACAACCTGACAGTATCTTACCTACATTAGGTGGACAAAATGCTTTAAATATTGCTATGGCTTTAGCTGATGAAGGATTCTTAGAAGCACATAATGTACATACAATTGGTACTTCTACAAATACAATTAAATTAGCTGAAGACCGTTTAGAATTTAAAAACTTAATGGAAAGAATTGGTGAACCATGTGCTTCAAGTTTAGTTGTTACTTCAACAAAAGATGCTGTTGGTTTTGCTAATAAAATTGGATATCCAGTTGTTGTACGTCCTGCTTATACATTAGGTGGAACAGGTGGAGGTATTGCTTCAGATGAAGAAGAATTAGTAAGCATTTGTTCAAATGGATTAAGATTATCTCGTGTTGGACAATGTTTAATTGAAAGATGTATTGCTGGATGGAAAGAAATCGAATACGAAGTAATGCGTGATAGTCATGGAAACTGTATTACCGTTTGTAACATGGAAAACTTAGATCCAGTTGGGGTACATACAGGAGATAGTATTGTTGTGGCTCCTAGCCAAACTTTATCTGATAAAGAATATCAAATGTTACGTTCATCTGCTTTAAATATTATTACAGCTTTAAAAATTGAAGGTGGATGTAACGTTCAATTCGCTTTACATCCAACAAGCTTTGAATATTGTGTTATCGAAGTAAACCCTCGTGTTAGCCGTTCTTCTGCCTTAGCTAGTAAAGCAACAGGTTACCCAATTGCAAAATTAGCAGCTAAAATTGCATTAGGTTATACACTAGATGAAATCATTAATGCTGTTACAGGAAAAACATATGCATCTTATGAACCAACATTAGACTACGTTGTATGTAAAATTCCAAAATGGCCATTTGATAAATTCGTTGATGCTTCAAGAAAATTAGGAACACAAATGAAAGCAACTGGAGAAGTTATGAGTATCTGTACAAACTTTGAAGGGGCTTTAATGAAAGCTTTACGTTCATTAGAACAAAATATCTATTATTTACATTTACCTGAAATTGCTGGTAAAGATAAAGAATTCTTATTACATAAATTAGAAAATGTAGATGATCAACGTTTATTCGTTGTAGCTGAATCATTAAGACAAGGAATCAGTGAAGAAACGATTCATGATATTACAAAAATTGATTTATGGTTCATTGATAAAATTAAACGCTTAGTTGAAATGGAACAAACATTACAAACAAGTGAATTAACTGTTGATTTATTAAGAGCAGCTAAACGTTTAGAATTCCCAGATTCAGTTATTGCTTTACTTACAAATAAAACAGAACAAGAAGTTAAAACAATGCGTTTAAATAATAACATTGTTGCAGCTTATAAAGTCGTTGATACATGTGCAGCTGAATTTGATGCAAATACACCATATTATTATTCTGTATATGATGCTTATAATGAAGTTGAAGTTTCAAATGATCGCAAAAAAATCATGGTGTTAGGTTCTGGACCAATTCGTATCGGACAAGGTATTGAATTTGACTACTGTTCAGTACATTGCGTTTGGGCATTAAAAGAAGCAGGTTATGAAACAATCATTGTAAATAATAATCCTGAAACAGTAAGTACTGACTTTGACATTGCGGATAAATTATTCTTTGAACCATTAACACCAGAGGATGTTGAAAGTATTGTTAAATTGGAAAAACCAGATGGAGCAATTGTGCAATTTGGTGGACAAACAGCAATCAAACTTACGAAAGCATTAATGGAAATGGGAGTTAAAATCTTAGGAACTTCTGCTGATGATGTTGATGCTGCAGAAGATAGAGAAAGATTTGATGAAATTCTTGAACAATGTGGTATTGATAGACCAAAAGGAACAACTGTATTTACAGTAGATGAAGCATTAGATGCTGCTCATCAATTAGGATATCCAGTACTAGTTCGTCCTTCTTATGTACTTGGTGGACAAGGTATGCAAATTGCTGTTAATGATAGTGATATTGAAAAATTCATGGCCATCATTAACCGTACACATCAAGAACACCCTATCTTAGTAGATAAATATTTAATGGGTAAAGAAGTCGAAGTTGATGCAATTTGTGATGAAAATGGAATTTTAATCCCAGGTATCATGGAACATATTGAAAGAGCTGGAGTTCACTCAGGAGATAGTATCTCTGTTTATCCAACACAAAAAGTTAAACCATTTATTAAAGAAATTATTGCAGATTATACAGCTCGTCTTGCTAAAGCATTACACGTTATTGGACTTATCAATATTCAATTTATCGTATTAGATGATAAAGTTTATGTTATTGAAGTAAACCCAAGATCATCTCGTACAATCCCTTATATCTCTAAAGTTACAGATATTCCTGTAGTCGATGTAGCAACAAGAGTCATTATGGGAAAAACAATTAAAGAACAAGGTTATGAATATGGATTAGCTCCTGAAAAAGAAACAATTGCAATTAAAATGCCAATCTTCTCATTTGAAAAAATCAGAGGTGCTGATGTTGCATTAGGGCCTGAAATGAAATCAACTGGTGAAGTATTAGGTATCTCTAAAGACTTTGAAGAAGCTATTTATAAAGCTTTCATTGGTTCAGGTGTTGACTTACCAATTCATTATAAAATGATTGCAACAATCAAAGATGAAGATAAAGAAGAATTCTTACCAATCGCTAAAAAATATGTAGAATATGGGTATGAAATCTATTCAACAATTGGAACTTATAAATTCTTAAGAGAACATGGAATTAATGCTAAATTCGTAAACCGTATTAGTGAACAAGAAAATACAATCATTGATTTACTAATGACAGGAACAGTAGATTTAGTTATTGACCGTCCAACAAGAAATAACAATGAAAAAGATGGTTTCTTAATTCGTCGTGTTGCTGTTGAAACAGGGGTTCCAACATTTACTTCATTAGATACTTGTGAAGCTTTAATTAACTGTTTAATTAATAAACGTGATGAAAAGTTAACACTTATCGATATTGGAAATTTACCTAAATAGTAGTAATAAGCATTCAGCTAATAAGTTGAGTGCTTTTCTTTTTACATCAAATTATGAAAATAACTAGGTTCTTTCTATGAATAAATTTATAATTTATTTTATAGAAAGAAGGAATAAGGATGAAAGGAATGGTTAGTTCGGCACATGATTTAATCAGTCAAACAGGTAAAAAGATACTTAGTCAAGGAGGGAATGCCATTGATGCAAGTATTGCTATGACATTAAGTGCCGGGGTAGTATTACCAGATATGTGTGGATTAGGTGGTGACGCTTTTTTACTTTATTATGATCATCAAAAAGATAAGGTTTATGCAATTAATGGTAGCGGTCAAATTCCTAAAAATTATGATTTGAATACACCAATCCAAAAAAGAGGAATGACTTCTGTTACTGTACCAGGATTAGTGGATGTCTTGTTTACTATTCAAAATAAATGGGGAACAATGCCTTTTAATCAATTGTCACAAGATGCTATTGATTATGCAAGAAATGGTATTTATGTACCTAGTAAAGTAGAACGTCATATGCACACGGATTTAAAAGACTTACAAGCTTATAATGCAGGTAAATTGTATCTTAATAATGGATGACCTAAAACTAAAAAGGATAAAATTATTAATCTAGATTTAGCAAGTACTTTAGAATATTTAAATGATTATGGTAGAGATGGTTTTTACCAAGGAGAAATCACAAAAAAAATTGTGCAATACAGTCAAAAACATGGAGGATATTTTACTTTAGATGATTTTAAAGATTATCATTGTGAAATACTTGAACCGATTCAAGTCGATTATCGTGGATATACAATTCTACAAACACCACCCGTATCTCAAGGGTATTTGCACTTACAAGAAATGGGGATTCTTAATCATCTTGATTTTAATAATAAAACAACAGTTCAAAAAATACATGCTATGTTGGAAGCAAAAAAACTTACTTTTAGTCAAAGAGAATTTACTTATAATCATCCTGATCTTGGATTAAGTGAGTCTTATACAAAAGTATTAGCAAATCAAATTGATTTTAACCAAGCAAATAATAAAATAGGAGATCCTTACACACAAAATAGAGGACATACGACTTCTTTTGTAGTTGTGGATCAATTTAATAATGCTTGTTCTTTTATATTAAGTATTGCTGGAACATGGGGAAGTGGAGAAATTGTTGAGGATACAGGTATTTTATTAAATAACCGTGCTGGTGTAGGGCTTAATACAAGATTAGAACATCCTTTATGTATTTTACATAAACAAAAAGCAGTTCATACTTTAAATACATGGATGATTTTTAAAGATCATCAATTAAAATACGTGGGAAATACACCTGGTGGGGATTATCAAGTGATGTGGAATATGCAATTGGTCAGTCATTTAATTGATGAGCAGATGACGCCTAAACAAGCCGTTAGTGCACCTAAATGGCGTGCGGATTATGATGGTATAAACCATATTATTGAAATGGAAGAAGACTTTGGTAAAGAGACAATTGAGGCTTTAGAAAAATTAGGCCATTCTATCAAGGTTATACCTAAACTTAGTGCAAGTGGTGCTAGTCAAATCATTGAAATCTTTGATGATCATTTAGAAGGAGGCAGTGATCCTAGAGCGGATGGAACAGTCTTAGATTTATCTTCAAAAAATGAAAATAATTAAAAATCAAATGAAAAAAAGGTATAATAAGTTAAGAAGATAGGAAGGGATAGTATGACAACATTTTATGTAGGAAGTTATGATAAAAAAAGAGGAATTTATATTTGTAATTTAGATGATAAAACAGGAAAAATGACCTTAGTTAAAAAAGTAGAAACAAGTGATTATGCAGCTTATCTTATCCGTGATGAACAATACCTTTATGTTTCTTATAAAAATGCTTCTAAAAAAGAAAATGGTGGAGGAATGGGAAGCTTTTTAATTCAAAACGATGATTTAATAGAATTAAGTCATTCGACTTCAAATGGGAGAAGTTATACACATTTATGCTTAGATCCTAATAAAAACTATTTATATGGGGCAAATTATCATGCAGGAACAACAGTAGCTTATCGTATAGAAAATCATGAAGTAAAAGAAAAAACATGTGTTGTTTATCATAAAGGAATGGGTCCCGATTTATTTGGCCGACAAGCTTCACCGCATCCTCATTATGTGGGTATTACACCAGAAAAGAAATATCTTTATACAGTTGATTTAGGTAGTGATCGAATTGTTACTTATAAATATGGTAATGGAAGATTGGTAGAAGATAAAGAGGCTTCAATCAATATTTTACCTGGTAGTGGACCTCGACATCTTATTTTTACTAAAGATGGTAAACATGGTTATTTAGTTAACGAGATTGCAAGTACGATCATGGTCTTTAATTGTGGTGAAAAAGGAATGGTATTAAGTCAAAAGATTTCTTGTTTACCTTTTGGCTATAAAAAAGATTCCTCTGCAGCGGCTATTCGTTTAAGTGAAGATGAAAAGTACTTATTTGTTTCAAATCGTGGGCATAATTCTATTGCTATGTATCTAATAATGAAAGAAACAGGTAAAATAGGTTTAATTGGTTTCTATGAAATAGGTAAAAATCCTCGTGATATCAATGTGATTGGTAACTATGTAATTAGTGCAGCTCAAGATAAAGATGAATTAGAATGTTTTAGAATTGGTCAAGATGAATTGATTCGTTTAAATGAAAAATTAAAAATTCCAGCACCTGTTTGTGTGTGCAAATAAAAATGGTTCGAATGAACCATTTTTTAGTTAAAGTAATTATCTACTTGTGCAATTTCTTTGATCATCATTGAATTATTTTTGAAAATAGATGAAGAAATATAAACCTCAGTATCATCGTTAGGTTGAATATAACGAAGAGATGCGTCAAAGTCACTTGTGTCATCTACATTGATTACTGCATAGTCAATATCGTTATAAATAACAGGATCCGACCTCTCAAATGTACCATCCTTGTTTATTTTAAGAAAATCCTTGTTGTTTGTTAAATAGTAGATATTATCAGATTCAACGATACGTTCATAAATGACATCAAAATAAACCATAGGTGAAGCATAATCTATATTGGTCGTTAGACGAAGACCACTTTGTTTATCGTCTTTATAAAGAACTAGGATATTACATGTATTTGCTGAATCCTCAAAAAGACGATCATAAGTTACTTTATTAGGTTTATGATTCAATATGAAGAAAGCACAAATTAAAATGAGGAAAATGCTTGCAGTGAAAACAGAAATTTTCTTTTTTGACATAAACAAAACCTCCTTTTCTAATTTTATTTTACTATAAGTTGAAGTTGTAATAAATAGATTTACATAATATGAAAAGTGAATACTTTATAGGTTATTTCATACATTTTTTGTATAATAACGGGACATGAGGTGATGAAGATGGATATTGTGGTAGTATATAATTAGCTACTGTTGGAAGTAACTCGGCAATGATTAGTTTGATTGTAAGTTTATTTACTGGTCTGTCAGTTGAAACAAATGTTGTTTTAGCTAAATATATTGTACAAAAAGAAGAAAGTAAAATAAAACAAGTTGTTCATACATCAATCATTACAGCCATTGTTATGGTGGTCACTTATTTCATTATGTATAAATAAGTAGTATTAAAAATGAAAAAAGATTAAGCTAAGTGTTGACTTAGCTTTTTTTGGTTATATTTTGATGTAAAAATTACATAAAATCAATATAAATTTAACAAATATTTAAAATTAATTTGTTTTATATTACTAAAAAAATATTTGTAAGTGTTTTATTTAAATTGTTTCATATAATATAATTAAATTTTACAAATAATGAACAATATGACCAAATTTGTTGAA
The DNA here is from genome assembly GCA_900550005.1 of uncultured Erysipelotrichaceae bacterium. Classification (GTDB taxonomy): domain Bacteria; phylum Bacillota_I; class Bacilli_A; order Erysipelotrichales; family Coprobacillaceae; genus Beduini. Next base: position 17,316 of record URQL01000001.1, on the reverse strand, counting down.
ATAAGCGATTTATTTTTGAAAGATTGAATTAAATTTAAACATATAAATTAAATATGAAAATAGTGCTATTTTTATAAAATAACTAAAAGCATAATTCCTATTAGTTAAAATAGAAAAATAATAATACTTGACAAAAGTTTCGGGGGGGGGTACACTATATATAGTAATTTTATTAATTGCTATTGATAGACTATTAGAATACTGCTATGAAGAGAATAATAGAGATTAACCATCTAAATTAATCACCTTATAACAAAGAAAACTAACATTTTATCAGATTGGGTTTTAAGAAAGTAAGGAGTACATGGGATGTTACGTAAATTTAGGGACGTTGTTTACGTAGGCGTAATTTGGATGTGTGTAATCTCTTTATTATTTACTTCAATTTACGTTTATGCAAATAATAATACAACAAACTCATCAGAAGAAAAGGATATTACAGAAAATATTGAAGAACAAAATGAAAAAGAAGTAGATTATTCTTCAATTTATGAGAACGAAGTTATTAAAATTTATAATTTAAAACAACTACAAGCTATAGGGACAAATGTTATAGTCACTTTATTAGATAATGATGAAAATACTTTTGGAACAGGAGAAACAGTTTATCAAAATGATAATGCAGTTACTTATAGTTTAAGCGCAAAATATCAATTAATGAATAATATTGATTTAGGTGATCATTATTGGAGTTTACCACAAAATTTTACTGGTGAATTTAGTTCTTCACCCATTGGTGAAAAGAACATAATTTATGATGATAAAACAGATACAATTTATATATATAATAATTATCAATTAAAGACTTTACTTTCTAATTCACATGAACAAGAACCAGTAATGTCTAAGGACATGTTACCTGAATATTTTGGTGTGGGACAAATGATTTATCCAAATAATTCAAAAAATTATTTAACTTATAGTTCATCACATCATTATGTACTAGCTAAAGAATTTACGGAGCAAATGCCAGAAACAGTAGTGAATCAAGTAGGACTGTTAGATAGTAAGCAAGATGATGATTCTATTTATGTTGATAAAACAAGTGCTGAAGGTAGAGATTTTAAGGGACAAGTTACTAAAACCATTGATGGCACAACTTATATTCTAATAGGGAATGAACAACAATTACGTAAGATTGGTTCAGATGCTACTGTTCATGGTGCAGTTTATCAAGCTTATTATGATGCAGCAGAAGTAACTCGAAAAGTTGATATTGATCAAAATGGAAATCCAATTTTACTTTATCCAGGTGATGCAGATTTAACTAAAGAACAAAATGGATTAGAGGATTTTACATTTGGTAGTATTCATGATACAGATAAATCAACGAGTTCTATTAGTCATTTCGCAATAAGACATCAATGTGTGGTTAATCAAGCTACAGGTGAGATTGAGCCAAAGACAGATGTATCTTCTGGTTATAAGCTAACTTATTCATCTAATGCAAATTACATTATTTTTAGAGATATTGATTTATCTAGTAGTAATTGGGAACCGTTAATGTTCCAAGGAACAATGATTGGTGCTAAGTCAATTAATAATACTTCTTTGTGGAATGGATCTGAAATTCAAGGCAATCAACCTACATTATCAAATATAAAGGTTATTCAAAGTGATGAATTAGATGTTGGTAAGCAAATGGGTGTTGGCTTTTTTGCAACTTTATCAAATGAATCAAGTGATGATGATATTGGTTTAAGTAAAGGTACAGCAAAAGTGTCAAATATTGAGTTTAATAATATAAACATAGATAATCAAGCGTCAAAAACAAAATTTGATCAAACTTTAATAAGTGGACTTACATCTTCTTTAGGTTTAGTTCTTGGAGGATTATTAGATGGATTAACTTGGCTATTAACTTTTGGATCGGTAGATGCAGGGTTGAGAGAAACGTTATCTAATATTTTAAACGCAAGACAAAAAGATCCAACAGCTTTGGCGACAGGAGCATTTGCCGGTAGAATTGTTGGTGATGTTGAAATATCAAAATGTGAATTAAATAATACAATCGTAAACAATGTTAATCATTATACAGGTGGATTTGTCGGGTATGTATCAGGTAAAACGGAATACGATGGTTTGTCTAAAGGATTAGGTGGAACAGCTACTTTATTAGCTAAAATTTTAAATGTCATTCCTGGATTAGGCTTGGGAGATTTAATTACGATTTTATTGGGAAATGCGATTCCTGTGGATAAATTAATCCCTACAGGATATAAAAATGTTGTGATTCAAGATTGTATGATTAATGGCTTAACAGGAAAAATAGGTAGTAATGATCATGATAGTGCAGGTGGATTTATTGGCGAACAAAGAGGAGCAATTGTTGCGAAATGCTCAATTCAAAATGGTTCTTATCAGGTTCAAGCAAATAATTATAGCGGTGGCTTTGTTGGAATAGCGCGTGATGATGTGATTGAAGGAACACTATCAGGTGCTTTAGATATTCAAGGTGATCTATCTAAATTTAGTAAAATTAATCCAGAAAGCATGCTTGTAGATTGTTCAATTAATGGAAATATTTTAGCCATTTCTGGTAATGAATACCAAGGTGGCTTTGCGGGAGTACTTGCCAATACCTCAATGGTTAATTGTTGTATTAATATAAATCAAGAAATGAATGTGAATTCTGGAGGAAATAATGTAGGTGGCTTTGCTGGAATTGCTGATTTAGGATGGGCAGCAAATTTAGGTAAAAGTGATACAAAAGATAATTTACTTGGCGGGGTTGTGGATTTAGTTGTAAAACTTTTAAGCAGCGATCCAAGCTCAGGAAATACTTTATTATCTCTTGCAGGAATTCATCCTTCAAATTTATTTGGCTGTCAAATCAATGCTCCTTTAACAGTTAGTGGTAAGGATTACGTTGGCGGATTTATCGGTAGAGGAAATGGTGTACAAATTTCTTCGTCTAATCAAACTTCATTAGACAACGTATCATTTATAAAAAATGACATTTACACAACAAATATTATTGAACAACAAAATAGTGTAAGTAATATAAAAAGTGTTAGTGGAAATAGTTATGTTGGTGGTCTTGCAGGATCAGTAGGAACAGCTAGCGTAGCAGGATTACTTAATACAACATTAGGTGTAGCTTCTTATTTAGGTTTTGATATTAATAATGTCAGTTTAATTGGTGATCACACTAAAATAGAGGCAAATAAAGATATTGTTGGTGGTGCTTTTGGGGAAGCTATAGGTGGTAAAATAGATGAAGTTCAAATCACAAATTTAGAATCCATTCAAGGAAATAATTATGTTGGAGGATTTGTTGGTGTTGCTAGCCCAGGAGATTTAGTAGGTAGTGATGGGGGATTAACAGTTAATTTATTAGGATTAAATTATCTCATTAAACTTAGTAATTTACTTTCATTAGGACAAGCAATAGAAGTTAAAATTACTAATTCTAGTGTTACAGGTATTGAAAGTGGGTTGACGATCGAAGCAACAGGACAAAGAGACGAAAATTTAGTTCAAGATTATGTTGCAGGTGGTTTTGTAGCAAGAAGTGGAAGTACAAAAATTTCAAATTCAACTGTGAAAAATTTGAAATATGTTAAAACGACGGATCAAGGTGGATATTCCGGTGGATTCGTAGGGATTTCTAAAACAGGTTGTTTAGCAGAGGTTGGAGATGAAACAGAAATTAAATCTTTGATTGAAGCAAATGGATTATTGAATGCTGTCGCTTACCTTATTCCTAAATATGAACAATGTCGAGTTGAATTCGTAAAAGAAGGTCAAGTGATAGGTGATTTAGCAGGTGGATTTGCTGCTGATTTTCAAAGTGGAACTTTAGATAATCAAGGTGAAAACATAGCGGTTAATAATATAGAAAAAGTATCTGGTCGGAGTTATGCTGGAGGTTTTGCAGGAAAGGTTTATGCAGGAGCATTAGCTGATGCTTCAAAAGGAATCAGTATTTTAGGTGGTATAACAGGATTAAACATTCAACTTAATGATCTTCTTAAATTAGTTAATGTTTATGTTCCTATTATAAAAAATGCTGATGTTAATTCTAAAGAGGGATTAGTAGTAAATACGAGTGGATATGATGAAACCGACTTAACTTCTGGTAGTGCGGGCGGATATATAGGATATGCTAGTGCAGTACAAATTACAAATAGTGATGTAAGTAATTTAAAACATACGACGGTTACACCACCTAGTGAAGATTTGAATAGCAGTGATGGATCAAGTTATTATAATGGTGATTCTTATTACGCTGTCAGCGCACAAAATTGTGCGGGTGGTTATATAGGAAAATTAGATATTGGAAATACGGCTTCATTAGGTAAAGGATTAACTATTTTAGGATCAAGTATTGAATTAAGCAATTTATTATCTGCTTTAGATGTTGTTGCTTCAAAAATAGAAGATTGTGATGTAACAGGAAATATTGGTGGTTATAGTGTTAAAGCAAATGGATTATCAAATACAGATGGAACGCTTGGAAAAGCAGGTGGATTTGTAGGCGAAAATAACGGATCACAATTACAAAATTGCAATGCATATAATTTTGCATATGTTATAGGACAAATAAGTGCTGGAGGTTATGTTGGTTCAATGCAACCAGGAGATGTTGCTAGTGTATTAGGTGATACAACTTTATTAGGCGGTTTAGTTAATATTAGTGGTGGTTTAGCTTCAATTTTACAATCTTTTATTCCTATGATTTATAATTCTCAAACAACTTGTATTCCTTGTGGTGGTGTTGTAAGAGCAAGTTCACCTACCCAAAATGGTGTCCAAAAAGGTTGTGCCGGAGGTTATGTCGGATACAACTTAGGAGGTAGAATTGAAGGAAATTCTAATCGACAATGGAATAATTCAATTCCAACGATTCAAAAAGAAAATTCGATCAGTCGTCTAAGAGCTGTATATGGTTATGAATTTGCTGGCGGTTTTAGCGGTAAAAGCGAATGTGCTAATGTTGTAGATACTGGTGGAATTAGCTTACTTTATGGATTAGTAAAATTGGATAATACACTAAGTGCTTTACAAGCTGTTTATCCTACAGAAACATCTACAGCGATTTATGGACCACTTAGAAATTTATCAATGGATACATGGAATTCTTGGGTACAAGCTATAGGAATTAATGGAACTTATGGGAAACAACTTCAAGAATTAGGAACAGTTACTAGTCAAGAAGAACTAGATCAAATTATTAATCACTATGCTTATGGTTATAGTATTAAAGCAGGAAGAAAACAATCAGGTAATAGTGCTAAAGAAGGTGGTGTAGCCGGTGGTTATGTTGGACAAATGGATGGTGGCGTTGTTAAAGAAGCAAAAGCCATGGATCTTAAAGATGTAAATAGTTTAAGAAGCAGTGGCGGTTTTGTCGGAGAAATGCTCACTACTGGAGTGGCAGATGTCGGCAAAATTGATTTAGCAGGTTTAACTATTAATGGTGATTTGCCAATTCTTCAATCTTTTATACCTGTTATTGAAAACTCAAAAGTAATAGGTTATCAATCAGGTGCAAGTATTCAAACAACAGGTACTGATTTTACAAACAATGAAGGGAATAGCGGTGGCTATGTTGGAAAGATGATTGGTGGAAAAATTCAAGGATCAGATACATCTTATTGTTCGATTACTAATTTAAAATCTGTGACAGGAAGTCAAAATGTAGGAGGTTATGTAGGTATCAGTACACCAGGAAGTGCAGTTACATTAAATACGACTTCTAATTCAGGACTTCTTTCTAAGTTACTTGGAATTTTAATTCAAACTCCTGCTTCATTAGCACAAGTTTTAAGTGCAACGTTAAGTACAATTGATTATGCCAGTGTTTCATCATGGGATGATTATGGAATTACAGTTGATGGTACTTATGTTCAAGATAATGATGTTAATACGAATTATGCATCTTATGTTGGTGGATTTATTGGTAATACAAGCGGAACAATTATAGGTTCAACAAAATCAACAGATACTACAATTAAAGCTTGTGGAATACGTAAAGTTATTGGTGGACAAAACGCAGGTGGATTCTTTGGGCTAGCTGATGTATCTGCTATAGCACAAGTTGGAGATAGTGGAGATACAAGTATTTTAAACCTCATTAAGTTAGGAAGTATTGATGTTTTAGATAGTTTTAGAACTTATATTTACCATGCAACGGTTACTGGTTCAATTGATAATGGATTGGTTGTTGAAGCAAAGGATCAAATAACAGAAGGTATATTAAATACAAAAGTGCAAACAGGTAATGCTGGAGGATTTGGTGGTAGCTTGCTTGATGGATCTGTTAAAAATTCAAAATGTGAACAATTAAATAGAGTTATTGCTAAAAATTATGCTGGTGGATTTATTGGACATATGGGTAAAAGTGGCGTAGTTGATCTAGATAAAGCTCAAGTTTTAGGAAAATTATTAAATGCAACTGCAGGAGTATTAGATGTCTTTGGTTCATATACAGTAAATTGTGAAGTTAAAGGTTATAAAAATGGATTTACAGTTCAAAGTACAGATGGTAAAGAACCAATAAGTGGCGGCTTTGTTGGGTATGGAGATTTAGCTAGAATCAGTAATTGTCAAGTCAATGAAATAAAAAAAGTAAGCAGTGATCAAATTGCTGGTGGTTTTATAGGAAAAACAAGCTATGAATATTTAGGCGATATTGATGTTGGATCTACTTATTTACTTGATCCTGTTTTAGCGATCATAAATAAACTATTGGATTTACTTTATATAGGAGATTTGGAAAACTTAGGTTTAATTGATTTAAACTTAGGATCATTATTACAATTGCAAATCTTTGCTGAAGGGAATGCTTTATCAGTTACTTTATTAGGATTGAAGATATCTGTTGCATTAGATAAAGATCGTGGCGATGGATCATCCGATTTAGCAAAAATTACCATTGGAGATTCTTATGTAGAAATACCTTGCTCGAATGTTGATGAAAATCACATTGGTGAAGGAGAAAAAGAAAATATTAAAATCGGTTTAATCAAAGCAAATCGAACTAAAGTGGAAAATTCTATAATTACAGGAATTAAATCAGGTTATGATGTTTTTGGTGGAAAAGCTACAGATAAAATAGATGGCACAGATAGTAATGGATTAACGGGTGGTTTTATTGGATTTAATAACGAAGGACTTATTGAAAACAATAATATGTATTATGCAGATACGATTCGAGGAACATCAAATGAAGTAGGACCATTTACAGGAAAAACAAAATTAGAATCTTCTTATACATTTAATACAAAAACAAATATTGAAGGGAATAACAATACTTATCGTATATATCGTACTAAAAGTGATCAACTTTTAGATATTATTAAAGGTAATTTAGATATAAAGAAAGATAGTGATGTTGATAATTGGAACATTTTTAAAATTAGTCATTATCAAGATATTAAAGATTATGATGAATTAAAAAATGCCAAATTATCAAATGAAGATAAAACAGAACAAGTAGATTTAGATGCATATGTATCTAACGCTAAAGCGGTGTTAATGGATGATACAAAAGTGTATGATAACGAAGACAGTCTAACGCCGATACCATCTAATCAACAAGATCCTTGTGATGAATTTTTGAATGTCACTATAAATAAAATTTGGAAAGATCTGAATAATTTTGGACAAATTCGACCAGATACGATCGAGGTAACATTACAAAGATCTTATATGAAAGGAAGTGAAGAAATCACAGAAACAGTTGGTAGTTATATGCTTTCATCTAATGATGCAACAAATAAAAATGTATGGCAAAAAGTTATTAATGATTTACCTGCATATACAGTATTAGATGATGAAAGTAAAGCTTATTACACTTATACCGTAACGGAACAAGCAGTTGCAAGTTATACAACTACAATTACTCCTTCAAACGATAATTATACATTTACGATAACAAATAAAACGATGTCTTTATTACCTAATTTAGGTGGTAAAGGAATTAAAACTTTTGTTTTAGTAGGTATATTGGGTGTATTAATGATTTTGTTATCGTACAACAAAAGCGAAAAAACGGAAAAGGGAGAACATAAAAATGAAAATAATTAAAAAAATATTAGCAGTGATTGTTGCATTGGTGATGGCTTTCACTATGAATGCACCAATTTTTGCAGCAACATCAACGGGAACAATTACTTTACATACAGGAAAATTGAATGTATCAGGTGTTACATTTGATATTTATAAAATCATGGATGCTACAGTATCTGGTGATAATGTAAACTATACAATCAATAGTCAATTTACAAATTTTTTTAATGATACATTATTATCAGGGAGTGTTGGAGATACAACAGATGAAAAAGCATATAATTATTTAAAAAATAATGTATCTAAAGGAGAATTTCAAACAAATTTAAAAAACTACATCACTACAAATCCTACAGGAATTACTTCTACAACTTTGAATGGTACAAATTTATCTGAAAATAAGACATTAGAAGCTAGTGGATTAGGATATGGATATTATGCAGTAATTCCAACTGATGCTTCTAATACTTATTCACCTATGTTTACAACTTTGCATAGTGATAAAATAGATGTTTATTTAAAAGGAAAAACACCTGATGTAGTAAAAACTGTTAATAATAATGAATGGGATTCAGCCCAAGTTGGTGATACAGTAAACTTTAAAGTTACTTCAATGGTTCCAAACATGACAGGATATACAGAATATTATTTTAATTTCACTGATACAATGACTTCAGGTTTAACTTTTAATAAAGACAGTTTTAAAGTTACTATTGATGGTACAGAAGTTAATGGTAGTGAATATACTCTAACTGAAGATACTTCAAATAATAGTTTTAAAGTTCAATTCAAAGATTTTTATACTAATCACAAAGCAGATGCTGATAAAGAAATGATTTTTACATATACTGCAACAATTAATAAAAATGCAGTGAATGTAGATCAAACAACCAATACTGCTAATGTTGAATATGGTAATAATCCTGATAACCTAACTAAGGGAACACCTGATAGTGCAACTGTTGTTACACATAAATTGGTTATTAATAAGGTTATTAAAGACACTGAAACAGGACTAGCAGGGGCTGAATTTAGTATTTATAGAACAGAAAAACAAGATGCTAATTTAGTTAAATTTGTTGATGAAGGTAGTGGTACTTATCGTGTTGCAACTGCTGATGATCAAACAACAACAATTACAGTCGTTTCACCAGTTGGTGGTAAAATTACTATTAAAGGATTAGACGCTGATACTTATGTTATTGATGAAACAAAAGCACCAGATGGATACGCTAAATTAAAAGCTCCTCAATCAGTTCAAATTACAACAGATACCGCCGTATCTGTAACAGAAACTGTTAAAGTAGAAAATAGCACAGAATCATGGTTACCAGAAACAGGTGGTATGGGTACTGTTATTTTTACAGTAGTAGGTGCTGCTGGATTATTTATTGTATTATCAAGTTATGTTTTTGATAGTAAAAAGAAAAAAGCTAAATAGATAACAATGAAACGACAAAAAGTATTTAACTTTGTAAGAGGGTTGATGTTGTTATTTTTCTTAGGTGTGTTGCTTTATCCGAGTATTAGTGATTATGTAGGAAAACTTCATACATCAAGTGCAGTGCAATCTTATGATGAAGAAGTTAAAGGGATTGATGAACAAACAAAAAAGGATTTATTAGAAAAAGCAAGACAGTACAACCAATCTTTAGTTGGTTCATCACAAGTCTTTGATCCTTTTAGTAATGAAGGACAAGAAAATAACACTTATTTACAACAACTTTCATTTATGTCATCAGGAATGATGGGGTATATCCAAATACCAAAGTTAGATATTAAATTAGGGATTTATCATGGTACGGATAATGGTGTTTTACAAAAAGGGGTAGGTCACTTAGAAGGATCATCCTTACCAATTGGTGGTGAAAGTACACATTGTGTACTTTCAGGTCACCGAGGTTTACCAAGTTCTAAATTATTTACTGATTTAGATCAAATGACAAAAGGAGATATATTTTACATTACTGTTCTAAATGAAATTTTAGCTTATCAGGTAGATCAAATCAAGACGGTTTTACCAAATGAAATGGATGATATCCAAATTGTAGAAGGAGAGGATTATGTTACTTTGGTAACATGTACTCCTTATTCAGTAAATACGCATCGTTTATTAGTTCGAGGTAAACGAATTGATTATAGTGAAGCGATAAAAGAAGCACCAAATGAAGTAAAAACAAAATTAGATTTACCATTTGAAGTGAAGATTGCGTTAATTGCTTTCTTGATTGTGTTAATTGGAATTTTAAAATTAAAAAAGGGGGAAAGGAAATGAATAAGTTATATAAAAAATTAATCTTAATTTTAGTTCTTTTCCTTTGCTTTCCTTATAAAGTTATAGCTTTAGAACAAGAAAATAGTATTACAGTAAAAGCTCATTATACAAATGAACAAAATGAAAATATTTTTATAGCGGGTGATGATTTAAAATTAGTTAAAATAGCAGATTTTAATGGGATGACTTATGAAGTAATTGATTCATTTAAGTCACAGATTATATTACAAAATAGTATGACATCATCAGACTACAATTCTCTTGCGAAAAGATTGGTAAATTATATTGATAAAAATGGTATTTCTTATGATCAAGTTTCAACCACTAATCAAGAAGGAATAGTAGAATTTGAAGGATTAGATGATGGAATGTATCTTATTTATGAATATAATAATCAATTAGATTATTATATGGATCCTTTTATTATAAGCATACCTTTATTAAGTGATAATTACCAAACTCATTCAATTATTTGTGAACCTAAATTCAAAAAGAAAGAAGATAGTTCGTTTGCATTACTGTATGAAAAAGATACAAATAAAGTAGATACAGGAGATTATTTAAATTATGGATTATGGATGGGACTTTTTGTGATTAGTTTAATATGCATTATTTGTTTTCACCATAAAAAAAAGGATTAAGAGATCACATTGTGGTCTTTTTTGGGATGAAAAAACAACCGTATTCAAATACGGTCGACTTCATTTGAATCTAAACAAAAAACAATGCGAGTTAACGCATTGTTTTTTCACAGATTAAATTAATTTCACAACCGACATCCTCAGGATGATGAGCATCACTTGAAGTGATCATTGAAACATGATGATCTTTCATTACTTGTAAGAAAGGATTTGATAAACCGATATCAGGATGATGATAACGATAATGGATACCGGTATTATTTTCACATAACATATGATGCTCATTTAATAAATTCGCTAAAGTCGTATAAGTTGGAGTAAGATCATAACTTGGGTAGAGTTTTTGTAATTTGATTTGATCAGGGTGACCAATTTGCGTAAATAAGTCGGATTTAATCAAATCAAATTGTAATTCATAGTAACGTTTATAAATTGTATCGATTGGAATTTGATCAAATAAAAGTTCTTTAGAAAAAGGCATATCATATAAAATACCATCAATCGAATGAATAGAACCAATTAAGAAATCAAATGGATATTTAGATAGGATATCTCTTAAAAATGCTTCACTTTCTTTAGTATAACAAACTTCTAAGCCATATTTGATTTCTATTGGTAAATCTTCTTTTTTTATTTCTTGCATTAAGTTAATAAAGTCATCTAAATGATCTCTAAATTTCTTTTCTTTATTATCTAACCAAGCTTTTTGTTCAGGTATCTTTTTTAGATCTTCATACATAGGTTCAAATTCAATAAAGCGATGCGTGTGATCTAGTATATGTAAAGTTTTAATTCCTTTTATTTTCGCCTCTTCAACAAATTTTAAAACATAGTCTTTTGTTAGAGGACCATATTCTAAATGGGTATGTCCATCAATCATTTTTCCACCTTCGTATCTTTTTTTGCATTATACCATGATTTATTAATTTTGGAAATCGATAGTCCTCTTTTAAAAATAAGTTTTATTATAAGATAGATGATTATATGCATAAAGCAAGTAAATATCTTATAGACTATGCTCTTACTAATCATTTCAATACGATCGTGATTGGAAACAATAAAGAATGGAAACAAAGATCCTCTATGAGTAAGAGTGTAAATCAATCCTTTGTTGAGATTTTGCATAGTAGATTCATTGAAATGATGCAATATAAAGTTCAAAATGTAGGACTCATATTCTAACTGAGGAAAGTTATACAAGTGGAACAAGTTTCTTAGACAATGAAGAGCCAGTTAAAGAAAATTACAATAAGGTTCGCAGAATACATAGAGGTTTGTTAGCACAAATGTATGCTAAAAATTTATAATTTAATAATTTGAAAAAGTTTCTTCTTTGCTTAAAAATAAGTGTATAATGATTTTAGTAAGGGAGGATTTTTTTTATGTGGTGGAAAAAAGAAATAGCTTATCAAATTTATCCAAAGAGTTTTAAAGATAGTAACCACGATGGAATTGGAGATATTCGAGGAATTATTGAAAAATTAGATTACTTTGAAGATTTAGGAGTCACATTATTATGGCTATGTCCAATTTATAAGTCACCAATGGATGATAACGGTTATGATATCTCAGATTATTATGATATTAATCCAGAATTTGGGACAATGGCTGATGTAGATGAATTAATCGCTAAGGCAAAAGAAAAAGGAATTAAAATTATCATGGATTTAGTTGTGAACCATAGTTCAGATGAACATGCTTGGTTTAAACAAGCTCTAGCAGATCCAACAAGTAAATACCATGATTATTATATTTTTAAAGAACCTGTAAATGGAAAAGAACCAACAAATTGGCGTTCTGTTTTTGGTGGTTCTGTATGGGAAAAAGTGCCAGGAAGAGATGAATATTATTTCCATGCTTTTTCTAAAAAACAACCTGATTTAAATTGGGAAAATCCTGAGTTAAGACAAGAAATCTATAAAATGATCAACTGGTGGTTAGATAAAGGAATCGCTGGATTTAGAGTCGATGCCATTAACTTCATTAAAAAAGATCAACGTTATCAAAATGGACTTGTCGATGGACAAGATGGACTAAGTTCATGTTTTGCTTATGCAAGAAATCAACCAGGGATTGAAGAATTCTTTAAAGAGTTAAAAGCAGAAACATTTGCAAAACATAACTGTATGACTGTTGCCGAAGCTGTAGGGGTACAATACAAAGATTTAGGTATCTTTATTGGTGAACAAGGATGCTTTTCAATGATGTTTGATTTTAACTATTCAAATTTTGATATTAGTGAAGACGAAGAATGGTTTAAACGTAATGATTGGACTGTTAAACAATACCGTGATTTAGTTTTCACAAGCCAAAAAGAAGTGCAAAAATTAGGATGGATCGCTAGTTTCTTAGAAAATCATGATCAACCACGTTCCATTGATAAATTGATTTTAGATCCAGCTGATCGTAATTATTATTCTAAAACTATGATTGCAGGAATGTTCTTTAATTTAAGAGGAACACCATTCATCTATCAAGGTGAAGAAATTGGTATGGAAAACTTTAAACGTACAAGTATTGAACAATTTGATGATATTGGTAGTCGAGGACAATATGAACGTGCTATTGAAGAAGGCTATACGAAAGAAGAAGCTTTACATTTCTTAAATTTACGTAGTCGTGATAATACCCGTACACCAATGCAATGGGATAACAGTGAGTATGCTGGATTTAGTGATACTAAACCTTGGATTTTAATGGCAGGAAATCAAGATCAATTTAATGTTGAAAATCAAATCCATGATCCAAAATCCGTTTATTCTTTTTATAAACGTATGATTACTGTTAGAAAGCAAGAAGATACTTTAGTTTATGGAGATTTTGAAGGATTAGAAAATTATCAAGATGATGTGATTGCTTATAAACGTATTTACAACGGTGAAACGATTACTTGTCTTTGCAATTTCTCACATGATCCACAATCTATTGAAAAAGTAACAGGAAATGTATTATTAAATAACTATGAAGATTACACTGATGGAATTCTACAACCATTCCAATTTGTAATGATCAAAGACTAGGGAAACCTAGTTTTTTTCTTCAAAAAATGACGAGTTGATTTTAGTGAAAGGGGTTATAATGAAGTCAAGAGGTGATTGAGAGATGTTGTATGATGAATATAAAAATGGAATTAACTTTGGTGGGTGGTTATCTCAATTTAATTATTATGTAAGTAATGATCAAGAAAGAAGACATTGGATCAAACATTACATACAAGAAAAAGATTTTGCTTGGATCGCTAAAGTTGGATTTGACCATGTACGTATACCGATTGATTATACTTTATTAGAAAATAAAGAAGCCTACCCTTATCTAGAAAAAAGTGTCGAATACGCAAAAAAATACCATCTAAATTTAATTTTCGATTTACATGAAGCTTATGGCAATGAATGTAAAGAAGGAAACTCAGTTTTAATTTTGTTGCAAGATGAAGAAGCAAAACAACGTTTTATTGCCATTTGGGTTTCTTTAACAAAACATTTTAAAGAAGTGAAAGAGCCACAAATTATGCTTGAATTATTTAATGAAATCGTTGATTCAACAGGTTATTTATGGAATCAACTTTATAAAGAAACGATTCAAGAAATTCGCAAAATCGATCAAGAACGTTATTTGTTAGTAGGAAGTAATTTACAAAATAGTGTGTTTACTTTAAAAGAATTGGACTTAGTAGAAGATCCTTATGTTTTTTATAATTTACATTTTTATGAACCAATTGCCTTTACACATCAAAATGCATCGTTTAGTGAAGAAATGGCTACATATGGTAAACCTGTCCATTACCCGGGAAATATGGCAGGTATATTAAACCATATTCAAAACTATCCTGAGTAGAGCGATAAGTACAGTTATATTCAATTAGATAATAATTATGAACAACTAAAAAATTATTTTAAAGGAGCCATTGATTTTATTAAATACAGTGGGAAACAACTTTATTGTGGAGAATAGGGCATTATTGATCAAGTTGAAGATGATGATGCGATTCGATGGATGGGAGATTGCAAGAAAATAATGGATGAATATCTTATCGGACATGCTTTATGGAATTATAAAGGACTTCATTTTGGTATCTATGATAAAAACGGAAAGATGGTATCTAAAAAAATAGGATTATTTAAAAGGAGAAAATGATGAATAAGATTTTATTTGGTGGGGATTATAACCCTGAACAATGGGATGAAGAAACTTGGCAAGAAGATATGCGTTTATTTAAATTAGCCCATGTCGATACGGTCACAGTGAATGTTTTCAATTGGGCGATGTTGCAAAAAGATGAAGATACGTATGATTTTAGTAAACTTGATCAAATTATTGATTTGTGTGTAAAAAATAACCTTAATATTATTTTAGCGACTTCGACTTCAGCTCATCCAGCATGGATGGCAAGAAAGCATCCGGATATTTTACGCGTAGATGCGTATGGAATAAAACGTAAGTTTGGTGGGCGTCACAATTCTTGTCCAAGTAGTCCAACTTATCGCTATTATTCCAAAGAACTTGCTAGAAGGATCGCCTTACGCTATAAAGACGTTAAAAATATCATTGCTTGGCATATATCGAATGAATATGGGGGAGAATGCCATTGTGATCTTTGTCAAGATCAGTTTAGACTTTGGTTAAAAAAGAAATATCAAACTATTGAAAATGTAAATATTGCTTGGAATACTTCTTTCTGGTCACATACATTTTATGATTTTGAAGATATTGTTTTACCTGATTTTCGTTCAGAAGAATTCATGCGTGAAGAAGTAAGTACAAATTTTCAAGGAATTTCATTAGATTATCGTCGCTTTAATAGTGATAATCTATTGACTTGCTATAGAGAGGAATATGAAGTGATCAAACAAATCACGCCTCATATTCCAATTACGACAAACTTTATGGGAGCATATAAGCATTTAGATTATCAAAAATGGGCACCTTATCTAGATTTTATTTCTTGGGATAATTATCCTACTTATGATGCTTTACCTTATCAAAGTGCTTTTAATCATGACTTGATGCGTGGATTAAAACAGGGACAACCTTTTTGGTTAATGGAACAAACACCTAGTGTGAGCAATTGGCACCCCTATTGTGCTTTAAAAAGACCAGGAGTGATGCGTTTATGGTCTTATCAAGCTCTAGGACATGGTAGCGATACTGTACTCTTTTTTCAAATGCGAAGAAGTATCGGTGCTTGTGAAAAATATCATGGCGCTTTAATTGATCATGCGGGACATGAAAATACGCGTGTCTTTAGAGAAATGGAAGCATTAGGAAATGAACTTATTGATTTAAAAAAATCCATTTTAAATACACGTATCCATTCAAAAGTCGCTATTATTTTTGATTGGGATAATTGGTGGGTGACCAGTTTAAGTGCAGGACCAAGTTGTTTAATCAATTATAAAGAAGAAGTGGAAGCATATTACCGTTTCTTCTATACAAATAATATTCCTGTTGATTTAATAAGTGATCAAGATGATTTTGAAAATTATGATTTACTGATTGCGCCAATGCTTTATATGGTTAAAACTGGTGTAGATCAAAAAATAAATGATTTTGCACAACATGGTGGAACCTTTATAATAACTTATTTTAGTGGTTATGTTAACGAAAATGATTTAGTACAAGGGGCATATCCTGGAAAATTGAGTGATGTATTAGGAATTTGGGTAGAAGAAATTGATGCTTTACCTAAAGATAAAGAAAATCATTTTATTTATCATAATAAGACTTATCCATGTCATATTGCTTGTGATTTGCTTCATCTTCAAGGAGCAACTTCATTGTCTGTCTACCAAGATGATTTTTACCAAGGTATGCCAGTCTTAACAAAAAATCAATATGGAAAAGGAACTGCTTATTATATTGCAACACGTAGTAATGAAGATTTCTATCAAGAGTATTTAAAAACGATTTGTAATGATTTAAATATTCATCCCCTTTTAGATGTTCCTCAAGGTGTTGAAGTAACGAAAAGAGAAAATGATGTTTATGAATATTATTTCATTTTAAATCATTTAGAAGAGTCTGTATCTATTTCTTTAAAACAAGCTGGTTATCATCTTTTAAAAAATCAAATGCTTCAAAATTTTGAATTACCAAGCAAAGATATTGCGATTATTCAATATAAAAAATAATATAATCAAGTTTCATCTATTATAAAGGATATATGAATTTAATATGGCATAATTGAGCTATAGTAAGGAGAAAAATATATTCAATATGTGTTATAATTTATAAGAATCAATTTATATTACGTTTGAAATAGTGAAAAGTGCAGAAAATGTGGTTTAATGCTTTACAATAATATTTGTTGATGTATAATCTCTTAAAAAGAGACAAATCGGAATTTGTGGAGAGATTTCCTGAACTTTCCTTATTTTACAGGCTTTT